>NZ_JBHVUQ010000205.1:0-12562 GCF_042884105.1 Streptomyces sp. NPDC058157 | reverse complement strand
CCGCAGGTCAGCGCCCGCCCCCGCCCCCTCCCGTACACCTCCCGCACGTACAGTCCGAGCGTGGAAGAACAGAACCGGCACCCCGCCCCCCACCGCCCCGGCTCGCCCGTCCGTTCCGGGATCCCCGAGCACGGCCGCATCCCCAAGTACTACGCCGTCAAGGCCCGCATCGCCGAGCTCCTCGACGAGCTCGGCGAAGGCGGGGTGCTGCCCACCGAGCGGGACCTCGCCGAGCGGTACGAGGTGGCCCGCGAGACCGTGCGGCAGGCGTTGCGGGAGCTGCTGCTGGAGGGCCGGCTCCGCCGGGCCGGCCGGGGTACCGTCGTCGCCGGGCCGAAGCTGGAGCAGCCGCTCTCCCTCGCCAGCTACACCGAGGGCGTGCGCCGCCAGGGCCGCCGGCCCGGCCGCCACCTCATCGGCCTCGAACGCTTCCCCTGCCCGCCCGAACTCGCCCGCGGCATCGGCGCCGAGGCCGGTGAGCCCGTCTGGCACCTGGAGCGCGTGCTGCTCGCCGACGACGAGCGCGTCGGTCTGGAGAGCACGTACGTCAGGGTCGCCCGCGCGCCCCGCCTCGACGTCGATTTCCAGCCGGACTCCTCCTTCTACGGATACCTCCACGACAGCCTCGGAATCTCCTTCGGCGACGCCGACGAGAAGCTCGAAACCGTCCTCGCCACCCCCCGCGAGGCCCTCCTGATCGGCACCCCGCCGGCCCTCCCGATGCTGCTCATCCACCGCTTCTCCCGGGACCAGGACGGTCGGCCGCTGGAGCGGGTGCGTTCGCTCTACCGTGGCGACCGGTTCAGCTTCACGACCCGCCTGCGGCCCGAATAGCCCCCGGAGAAACGGAAGGACACCCCCAAACCGGACCACCTCGCATCACGGAAGGATAACGGGTCTAGTCCAAGCGTCGAGGGCTGTTCACCGGCCCGTCGCCCACGCGTCCCTCCCGGGCCAACGGCCGGCCCGAGCGTGGACGGCGTGAGAGTCATAGTCGTCGGAGGCGGCGTGGTCGGCACCATGCACGCCTGGCAAGCAGTCCAACGCGGCCACGAGGTCGTCCAGATCGAGCGCGAGGCCGAGGCCCGCGGCGCCTCGTTGCGCAATTTCGGCCAGATCTGGGTCAGTGGCCGGGCCGGGGGCGAGGAGCTCGACACCGCCCTGCGGGCCCGCGAGCTCTGGGAGCGGATCGGCGCGGAGGTGCCCGGCCTGGGCTTCCGTGCGATCGGCTCCCTCACCCCCGTCCGGGGCGCCCGCGAGTACGCGGTCGCCGAGGCGGCCGTCGCCCGCCCCGACGCCGCGGCCCGCGGCTACAAGCTGGTCACCGCCGCCGAGGCGCGGGCGATCAACCCCACCCTGCGCGGGGAGTTCGAGGCCGCCCTGTGGTGCGAGCGCGACGCGGCCGTCGAACCGCGCACCGCCCAGCTCCACCTCCGCGAGGCCCTCCGCGCCTCCGGCCGCTACACCTTCCTCGCCGGCCGCGAGGTCCGCGCCCTGGCCGGTCCCGCCGCCGTCCGCGACGACCACGGCGACGTCCACCGCGGCGACGCCGTCGTCCTCGCCACCGGAGCCTGGCTCTCCGGCCTGGTCCGCGAACTCGTCCCCGACCTGCCCGTGCGCCGCGTCCGGCTCCAGATGATGCAGACCGCCCCCCTCGGCGAGCCGCTCACCACCTCCGTCGCCGACGCCGACAGCTTCCGCTACTACCCCGCGTACCAGAGCGACGCGCTCGACCTCCTCAACGCCGAGCAGGCCCAGACGCCCGTCGCCGCCGCGCACAAGATGCAGCTGCTGATGGTCCAGCGCCGCGACGGCGGCCTGACCATCGGCGACACCCACGAGTACGAGCACCCCTTCGCGTTCGACACCGTCGAGGACCCCTACGACCACCTCACCGAGGTCGTCGAGTCCTTCCTGGGCCGCCCGCTGCCGAAGATCAGGCACCGCTGGGCGGGCGTGTACGCGCAGTGCACCGACACCAGCCGCGTCGTCCACCGCCAGCAGGTCGGCGAAGGCGTCTGGCTCGTCACCGGACCGGGCGGCCGGGGCATGACCTGCTCGCCCGCCATCGCCGAAACCACCGCGAACGAACTGGGCTGGTGAGCCGCATGACCGACAGCAAGAACAGGCAGAACAGGCACCTCGTCGTCCTCGACATGGCCGGCACCACCGTCGCCGACGGCGGCCTCGTCGAGCGCGCCTTCGAGCGCGCCGCCGAACGCCTCGGCGTCGAGCCCGGCACCCCCGGCCACGCCGAGAAGCTCCGGTACGTCCGCGACACCATGGGCGAGTCGAAGATCTCCGTCTTCCGCCACCTCTTCGGCACGGAGGAACGCGCCCGGCTCGCCAACTCCGCCTTCGAGCAGGCCTACGCCGAACTCGTCGACGGCGGCCTCGTCTCCGAGGTCCCCGGAGCCCGCGCCACCATCGAGCAGCTCCGCGCCGACGGCCACACCGTCGCCCTGACCACCGGCTTCGCCCGCGTCACCCAGGACGCCATCCTCGACGCCCTCGGCTGGCGGGACCTGGCCGACCTCACCCTCTGCCCCGCCGACGCAGGCGGCCGCGGCCGCCCCTACCCCGACATGGTGCTGGCCGCGTTCCTGCGCACCGGCGCCGTGGCCGACGTGCGCGAGACCGTCGTCGCCGGGGACACCGCGTACGACATGCTCAGCGGCACCCGCGCCGGAGCGGGCGTCGTCGCCGGCGTCCTCACGGGCGCCCACGACCGCGCCGCGCTCACCGGGCACGGCGCCACGCACGTCCTCGACTCCGTCGCCGAACTCCCCTTCCTCCTCGGGGAGTCGTCGTGAGCGGCATCCGCTTCGACTCCGTATCGGTCGCCTACCACGGCACCACCGTCCTGGACCGGCTCGACCTGACCGTCGAACCCGGCGAGGTCATGGCCCTCCTCGGCCCCTCCGGCTCCGGCAAGACCACCGCCCTGCGCGCCGTCGCCGGCTTCGTCCGGCCCGTCTCCGGACGGGTGCTGATCGGCGGCCGGGACGTCACCGCCCTGCCCCCGCACAAACGGGGCATCGGCATGGTCGTCCAGCAGTACGCCCTCTTCCCGCACATGCGCGTCGAGGACAACGTGGCCTTCGGCCTGCGCGCCCGCAAGACCCCCAAGGCCGACGTCCCCGCCCGGGTCACCGAGGCCCTGGAGATGACGGGCATGGCCGCGTACGCCAAGCGCTACCCGCGCGAGCTCTCCGGCGGACAGCAGCAGCGGGTGGCCATCGCCCGCGCCCTCGCCATCCGCCCCGGGGTCCTCCTGCTGGACGAGCCCCTCTCCGCCCTGGACGCCCAGCTGCGCTCCGGAATGCTCGCCGAACTGGCCCGGCTGCACCGCGAACTCCCCGACGTCTCCATCCTGTACGTCACCCACGACCAGGTCGAGGCCCTCACCCTGGCCGACCGGATCGCCGTCATGGACCACGCCCGCCTCCAGGACTGCGGCACCCCGCAGCAGCTGTACCGGGCACCGCGCACGGAGTTCACCGCGTCCTTCGTCGGCAACGCCAACCTGCTCCCGGTGACGGTCGCCGACGCCGGCGCCGTCTTCGCGGGCCGGCCCCTGGACCTCGACACCGGTCGCGCGGCCCCCGGCGCCACCGCCACCCTGTGCGTACGGCCGCACCTGCTGGGGCTCGGCGAGGGCCCCAACGCCCTGCGCGGCACCATCACCGAGGTGCAGTGGCGCGGCTCGACGCACCGGCTGTACGTCGACGTCGGCGGGCACCGCGTCAAGGCCGACCTCCCCGAACTGCGGGAGACCCCGGCCCTGGGCGACGAGGTCACCCTCCACTTCGAGCCCCGCGACGCGGTGCTCCTGACGGCGGGGGTCACCGATGGCTGAAGCCGCCCGGCACCCGGCCCCGGCCCGGCCCGGCACCGCCACGGCGGCTCCCGCCGCCCCCGACCCGGACCGCCAGCCCCCGCAGATCCCGGACCCGACGCCCGCCCCCGTACCGTCCCCGGCGTCCGACCCCGTACCGTCCCCGGCGCCCGCCCCCGTACCCTCCCCGGCGTCCGACCCCGCACCGGCGGCCCCCGCGCCCGACCCCATACCGGCCCCCGCGCCCGCACCCGGAGCACCCCCGCGCGCGACCCGGCGCCTGCCGCGGGTCGTCTGGGCCCTGCCCCCCGTCGCCGTGCTCGGGCTGGTCTTCCTCTACCCCCTCGCCCTGGTCGTCCGGCAGTCCCTCACCCCCGACAACGGCGGCGGCGCCTTCGACGCCTACTCCGCCGTCTTCGCCTCCCACGCCTTCCGCGAAGCCCTCGGCACCACCGTCTGGCTGGCCGTCGCCGCCACCGCCGGCTGCCTGCTCCTCGGCTTCACCCTTGCCCTGGTCATCACCTTCGTGCCCTTCCCCGGAGCCAAGGCCGTCGCCAGGTTCATCGACGTCTTCCTCTCCTTCCCCTCCTTCCTCATCACCCTCGCCCTCCTCTTCATCTACGGCACCGTCGGCATGGCCAACGGGCTCTGGACGGACCTCCTCGGCGGCGCCGAAGGCCCGTTCCACTTCCTCACCACCCCCTGGGGCGTCCTCCTCGCGGAGATCACGTACTTCACCCCCTTCGTGATGCGCCCGCTGCTCGCCGCCTTCTCCCAGCTGGACACCGCCCAGCTGGAGGTCGCCGCCGGCCTCGGCGCCCGCCCCGCCCGGATCGTCCGCCGGGTGATCCTCCCCGAGGCCCTCCCCGCGCTCGCGGCGGGCGGCAGCCTCGTCCTCGTCCTGTGCCTCAACGAGTTCGGGATCGTCCTCTTCACCGGCGCCAAGGGCGTCACCACCCTGCCGATGCTCGTCTACGGCAAGGCGATCCTCGAATCCGACTACCCGGCCGCCTGCGTGGCCGCCGTCGTCAACATCGCCATATCCATCGGCCTGTTCGGCCTCTACCGGGTGGTGGGCAAGCGTGCTGGTGCATAGCAGGGGCGGCCGCTGGGCCGCCTGGACCCTGTTCGGAATCCTCTTCGTCCCCCTCTTCGCCCTGCCCCTCCTGGTGGTCGTGGCCGCCTCCTTCGCCACCCACTGGTCCGGCGCCCTCCCCTCCGGCCCGACCACCGCGAACTACGCCTCCGCCGTCCAGGGGGAATCCCTCCAGGCCCTGACGACCTCCCTGGTCACCGCCCTGGCCGCGAGCCTCCTCGCGCTCACCGCCGGCACCTGGGCCGCCCTGGCGGCCGCCGCGCTCGGCAAGCGGGGCAAGCGGGTCCTGGACGCGCTGTTCATGCTGCCGGTGGCCGTGCCGTCCGTGGTCGTCGGCCTCGCCGTCCTCGTCGCGTTCAGCCGGCCCCCGCTGCTGCTCAACGGCACCAGCACGATCGTGGTCCTGGCGCACACCGTTCTCGTCACGGCGTTCGCCTACCAGTCGGTTTCGGCCGCCATCGTGCGTCTCGACCCCGCGTACGAGCAGGCGGCCGCCTCCCTGGGAGCCCGTCCCGCGTACGTGCTGTGGCGGGTCAGGCTCCCCCTCCTGCTGCCGTCCCTCACCGCGGCCGCCGGACTCTGCTTCGCCCTCTCCATGGGCGAGCTGAGCGCCACGATGATGCTCTACCCGCCGGACTGGACGCCCCTCCCGGTCCGGATCTTCACCGCCACCGACCGCGGTTCGCTGTTCGGCGGATCCGCCGTCGCCGTGGTGCTGATGGCCACCACCCTGCTGGTCCTCCTGGCCGTCTCCCGCGTCCGCACCCGCGCCTCCTACCGCTGACCCGCGCCTCCCCCAACAACCCCTTCCCCCGTAAGGAATCCCCGTGTCCAGAGCGCTCCTGCTCCGCACCGCCACCGCCCTCGCCACCGGCCTCGTCCTCGCCACCGCCCTCACCGCCTGCGGCGGCTCCTCCACCGCCGAAGGCTCCGACTCCGGCGCCAAGGGCGGCGGCGAGAAGACCGTCACCGTCTACAGCGCCGACGGCCTCAAGAGCGACAAGGGCGACGGCTGGTACGACAAGGTCTTCGCCGACTTCACCAAGAAGACCGGCATCGAGGTCAAGTACGTCGAGGGCGGCTCCGGCGAGATGGTCCAGCGCGCCGTCCGCGAGAAGACCAACACCCAGGCCGACGTGCTGATCACCCTGCCGCCCTTCATCCAGCAGGCCGACGGCAAGGGCCTGCTCCAGGCCTACGCCCCGCAGGGCTCCGACCAGGTCAACGGCGCCGACAAGTCCGCCGACTCCAAGTGGACCTCCGTCGTGAACAACTACTTCGGCTTCGTCTACGACAAGAAGGAGCTGACGACCGCCCCCAAGACCTGGGAGGAGCTCCTCGACGCCAAGTACAAGGGCAAGCTGCAGTACTCCACCCCCGGCGTCGCGGGCGACGGCACGGCCGTCCTCGTCAAGGCCATGCACGACTTCGGCGGCAAGGACCAGGCGATGGACTTCCTGAAGAAGCTCCAGGCCAACAACGTCGGCCCGTCCTCGTCCACCAGCAAGCTCGCGCCCAAGACCGACAAGGGCGAGCTGCTCGTCGCCAACGGCGACGTCCAGATGAACTTCGCCCAGTCCAAGTCCATGCCGAACCTCGGCATCTGGTTCCCCGCCAAGGACGGCGGCAAGCCCACCACCTTCGCCCTGCCGTACGCGGCCGGCCTGGTCGCCAAGGCCCCGCACACCGAGAACGGCAAGAAGCTCCTCGACTACCTGCTCGGCGAGGACGCCCAGAAGCTGGTCAGCGAGGTCGGCGGCGGCTTCCCGGCCCGCGGCGACGTCAAGCCCACCGACGCCAACGCCATCGAACTCACCAAGCTGATGGCGGGCGTCGAGGTCTTCGAGCCGGACTGGGCCGACATCGACAAGAACCTCACGGGCTACGTCGACGCGTGGAAGTCCGCGACCGGCAGCTGAGCCTTAACCTCCCGGCCACCCCCACCGGGAACCATATCGAACAGATAACGGGTCTGGACCGAAACCGCCCCTCGGTCCGGACCCGCCGCATGCGCCCACCCATGCGCCCACCCATGCGGCACCCGCACGCGCACACACACCCACACACGCCCACTTGCTCCTGGAGGAGTACGTGTCCCCTGTCCTGCGCGGACGCACCCTCGCCGTGACCACCACCGCCACGGCCCTGCTCGCCACCACCCTCGGCCTCGGCGCCACGGCCACCGCCGCTCCCGGCGACCCCAAGGCCACCGCGGAAGCGGCCGCCAAGGCCGCGGCGACCGCCTCCGCTACCGCCCCCGCTACCGCCCCCGCCACCGGCTCCGCCGACAAGGTCCTCGTCATCGGCCTCGACGGCACGGTCCTCGACCGCGTCAAGGCAGCCGACGCCCCCAACCTGAAGGGCCTGATGGCCGAAGGCCTCACCGCCCGCAGCACCCTCTACGCGAGCCCCATGGCCGCCACCTCCTCCGGCCCCGGCTGGTCCACCATCGCCACCGGCGTCTGGCCCGACAAGCACGGCGTGAAGGACAACACCTTCACCGGCAAGAACTACGCCGCCCACCCGGACTTCCTCACCCGCGCCGAGAACGCCAAGCCCGCCCTCAACACCTACGCGGCCGCCGACTGGGAACCCATCACCTCCACCGACGCGGGCGGCCCGATCTTCTCGGCCAAGGTCGACAAGCGCCTCTCCCTCAAGGGCGACCGCGACGGCTACGAGTCCGAGGACCCGAAGATCGCCACGGCCGCCTCGGCCGAGCTGCGCGACGGCAACCCCGACGCCTCCTTCGTCTACTTCGGCCAGGTCGACGGCGCAGGCCACTCCTACGGCGCCGCCAGCCGGCAGTACCTCGACGCCATCGGCCGCGTCGACACCCTCGTCGGCCGGCTCCTCACCGCCGTCAAGGCCCGCCCCACGTACGCCCAGGAGAACTGGAAGATCCTGGTCACCACCGACCACGGCCACACCGACGCCGGCGGCCACGGCGGCTCCACCCTCCAGGAACGCGGCACCTTCGTCATCGCCAAGGGCGCCGGGATCCCCGCCGGTTCGGTCCGCGACGACGTCAAGCTCGTCGACGTCGCCGCCACCGCCCTCGCCCAGGTCGGCGTCCCCACCACCGGACTCGACGGCGTCCCCCTCGACAGCCCCGACGCCGACCCCTTCGACACCCTGCGCCCCGCCCTCCAGGCCCGCGTGGACGAGACCGGCATCCCGGCCGGGACGAAGGGCTTCACGCACACCCCGCCCGCCGGCTGGTCCGTGGACAACTCGAAGATGGGCACCGGCGGCGTCACCGAATGGGCCGGATGGGCCTTCGCCACCGACGAGTTCTGGAGCCAGGCGCAGCGCGACCAGTGGCGCGAGCTGAACGTCCGCTCCCGTGACGTGTTCGCCGTCGCCGACTCCGACGAGTGGGACGACAAGACCCACACGGGCACCTTCGACTCCACCCTGATCACCCCCAAGTGGGCGGTCACCGGCGGCTCCACGCGCACCCTTGACTTCCAGACGCACTACCGCCACGAGACCGGCCAGACCGCCCAGGTCCTCGTCTCCTACGACGGCGCCGCCCCGGTCGTCGTGAAGACGTACACCGCCGACGCCGTCGCCAAGACCGAGTCCCTGCCGCTGCAGATCCCGGCGGGCGCCACCGACGTCCAGGTCCGCTTCCGCTACAGCGGCGACAACAACTGGTTCTGGACCATCGACAACGTCCGCCTCGGCTAGGGGGTGTCCGGCCCGTCCGGGCCGTGGACGCCCCCGGCGTCCACGGCCCGCGCCCGCTAGGGTGGGTGGTACAGACCACAGACCCACAGGTCAGAGGCGACCAGAGCGGAGAGAAATCCGTGGCAGAGCGCAAGCCGATCGAATCCTGGCTCACCGACATGGACGGGGTCCTCATCCACGAGGGCACGCCGATCCCCGGAGCCGATGCCTTCATCAAGCGGCTGCGCGAGTCCGGCAAGCCCTTCCTGGTCCTCACCAACAACTCCATCTACACCCCGCGCGACCTCCAGGCCCGGCTCAGCCGCATGGGCCTGGACGTGCCCGTGGACAACATCTGGACCTCGGCCCTGGCCACCGCGAAGTTCCTCGACGACCAGCGCCCCGGCGGCACGGCGTACGTCATCGGCGAGGCGGGCCTGACCACCGCCCTGCACGACATCGGCTACGTCCTCACCGACCACGAGCCCGACTACGTGGTCCTCGGCGAGACCCGCACCTACAGCTTCGAGGCCATGACCAAGGCGGTCCGCCTGATCAACGCCGGCGCCCGCTTCATCTGCACCAACCCCGACGAGACCGGCCCCTCCACCGAGGGCCCGCTCCCGGCCACGGGCGCGGTCGCCGCGCTGATCACCAAGGCGACCGGCAAGCAGCCGTACTTCGCGGGCAAGCCCAACCCGCTGATGATGCGCACGGGCCTCAACGCCATCGGCGCCCACTCCGAGACCAGCGCGATGATCGGCGACCGGATGGACACCGACGTGCTGGCCGGGCTGGAGGCGGGCATGGAGACCTTCCTCGTGCTGACCGGACTGACCACGGTCGAGGACACCGAGAAGTTCCCCTACCGCCCGACCCACACGGTCGACTCCATCGCGGACCTCGTCGACCTGGTGTAGCCGTTGGCGCGAACGGCTGACACGTACGGGCCAAGAGAGCGCCGCTCCGGATGCGGAGCGGCGCGCCGCACGTGAATCTCCTAGGGAGGAGGTTCACCATGCGAAGTTCTCTGCTCGCTCTCCGTGCCGCGACGGTGGCCGTGACCCTGGCGGCCTGCACCGCCGTGACCGCCCCCGCCGCCCTCGGATACGACGGGGACCGCGGCGGTGTCTCCGTCGAGCCGAACCCGGTCGAACCCGGCGGCCGGGTCAAGGTCCGGGTGCGCGCCTGTGAGGGGGACTGGGCGGTCGCCCGTTCCCCCGTCTTCGACGGGGAGGTCCGGCTGCGCAAGGGCCACGAGGACCCCCGCACCCTGTTCGGCGAGGCCGAGATCCGCCGGCACGCCGAGCCGGGGTGGCACGAGGTCCGGGTCAGGTGCGAGGGCCGCGACGACGGCCTGCGCGGCTCCGTGGAGGTCCGCCGCGACCACCGCCCCGACCCGCACCACTCGCCGGTCTGGCCGGTCCACGCGGGCGGCGGCGCGATGGCCGCCCAGGTCGCCGAGACCACCCGGCTGGCCGCCGGCTCCGCCGCGAAGAAGAGTCACCACGGTGACGGCCCCGGTCTGCAGCAGACCGTGGTCGGCGCGGTCCTGGCCGCCGCGGCCACGCTGGTGGTCGCCGGGCGCGCCCTGACCCTGCGCCGCCGCCGCAACGGCGGATGAGCGGGCCCCGGCCCTCCGCCGGCGGCCGGCTGCTGACCTTCACGGCCTGGTCGGTGCTGGTGCTCGGGCTCTGGCTGTGGGGCAAGGAGATCACCGGGGTGCCGGGCGGTCCGCTCTCCGGGCGGGCCGGCGGGCAGGCGGGCCCGGGCCTCCCGGTGGCGCGGGCCCCGCTGACGGCGGCGATGCCCGCGCGGGTCGACGTGCCCTCGCTGGGGGTGCAGGCGCCGGTGATCGCGCGGGGCCTGGACCGGCAGGGGGCGATCGAGCCGCCGCCGTACGAGCTGCCCGGCACGGTGGGCTGGTGGGGCGCGGGGCCCGCGCCGGGTGCGGTGGGGGCGGCGCTGATGGTGGGGCACGTGGACACGAAGTCCAAGCCCGCCGTGTTCTTCGGCCTGGGCTCGGTCAAGCCGGGGGAGAAGATCCGGGTGGCGCGGGCGGACGGCACGGTCGCCGAGTTCACCGTCGAGGACGTACGGGTCTACGAGCGCGCGGGCTTCGACCCCGCCAAGGCGTACGGGCCGCGGGTCGCGGGCCGTGCGGAGCTGAGGCTGGTGACCTGCGGCGGTACCTACGACAAGGCGGCCCGGCAGTACTCGGCGAACGTGGTGGTCTCGGCGTACCTGACGGGCGCGGGCGCCCGGCCGGGGGCGCCGGCGTAGCCCTGCCGCCCGGCGGATTCCGCCGCACTCCGGCGGATTCCGGCAGAACGAAGAAGCCCCTCGCAGCTTTCGCTGCGAGGGGCTTCTCCTTGTCTGTGCGCCGCCAGGGACTCGAACCCCGGACCCGCTGATTAAGAGTCAGCTGCTCTAACCAACTGAGCTAGCGGCGCTTGCTGACAGGGAAAACTCTACCCCACTTCCGGCGGTGCTCGTGACCAGCCGCGCCCGCGTTGTCCGATTAACCCATGTTTGGGGGGTTTGTCGTGCACGATATGTCTGGGCCGAACCGCATCTGACGCTCCGTCGGATGCGACCCGCGGCCCGGACCGATCAGGGGAGTGGACGGAACCGCATGACGACGCAGCCTCCGGTGCACGCGCAGATGCCGATGCCTGTCTTCGAGGAGTACGAGCCCGCCGGCGACTGTGCCTGCCCCGGCTGCGCCCACCGCCGCAGGTCCCTCGCACGCGGGCGGGCCATAGCGCTGCGCGACGCCGGGCTGCCGGCCGTGCGCGGGGCCCGCCGGGTACTGGTGATGGCCACGGCGGCCGGGGTGGTCCTGGGCGGCGGCGGCCAGGCGGCCGCCGCACTGGCGGACCACTCCGCCCCGGCGAAGCCCCGCCCCTCCGACCCCCTGCCGGTCCCGGCGCGGGGCCCGGGTCCCGCGCACGGGACGGGATCCGCGCACGCGACCGGCCCCGGCCCGTCGGCCACTCGTCCCGGCCCGTCGGCCCCCCGTCCCGGCCCGTCGGCCCGCCGCGACACCCCGGGCAGCCCGCAGGGCGGCCGGGCCCCGCTGCACGGCCGCCCGCGCCCCCCGGCCTCCGGGCCGGGCCGCCCGGGCGCGCCCTCCCTGGCGCGGCGCATCGACCGGGCCACGATCATCAACCGGGCGAAGCTGTGGCTGGAGGCGCAGGTCCCGTACAGCATGTCCGAGTACTGGACGGACGGATACCGGCAGGACTGCTCGGGCTACGTCTCCATGGCCTGGAACCTCGGCACGAACGAGTGGACCGGCAGCCTCGACACCTTCGCCACGAAGATCACCAAGGACGAGCTCCTGCCCGGGGACATGCTCCTCTTCCACAACCCGGCGGACCCCAACAAGGGCTCGCACGTGGTCCTCTTCGGCGGCTGGGTCGACGAGACGCACACGCACTACATCGCCTACGAGCAGACCCCGCCCCTCACGCGGCGGCAGGCCACGCCGTACGGGTACTGGGAGAACGGGGCCAAGTACGTCCCGTACCGGTTCAACGGGGTGACCGGCGGGATCCTCCCGGGCGACTCGGTGCCGCCCGCGAAGCAGCCCTCGGCCACCTTCCCCGGCGCGTCCAAGTTCGGCCCCGGCGCCGACAACAAGTACGTCGCCGAGCTGGGCCGGATGCTGATCGACCGCGGCGCCCTGCGGTTCTACCCCAAGGGGCCGAGCACCAAGTGGAGCGAGGCCGACCGGCAGGCCACGGAGGCGTTCCAACTGGCGCAGGGCTGGACGGGCGCCGACGCGGACGGCATCCCGGGCCCGGACACCTGGCGGCTGCTGGTCCAGCGCCAGGGCGCGGACATCGTACCGACGGGCCGCACGGCACCCCCGCCGCCCCCCGCGCCGGGGCCCCGCCCGGGGCCGGCCCCCGCGCCGGGGTCCCGCCCGGGGCCGGCCCCCGCGTCGGGGT
>NZ_JBHVUQ010000204.1:0-12590 GCF_042884105.1 Streptomyces sp. NPDC058157 | reverse complement strand
CTACATAAAAAAAAATATTTGCGGGGCCCGGTTCTGTGTTTTAAACCCCCCGGGGCCCGGCGGGTCCCCGACCGCGGCCCTGGGGGGTGCCCCCCCCCCCTCCCGGGGGGGCGGGCCACCGCGATGTCCGCGCTCCTGGGTGGCGACGGGTGCACCTGGGTAGGCGCGGAGACGGCCGGGGCGGCCGTCGTGACGCAGCAGGGGACCTGCTCGCCTCCAAGGATCGGCGGCCGTCCCGGTTCGATGGCCGCAGCGCGCGAGCGGGAGCGGCGCGCGGCACGCCCCGTTCCCGCCGGCTCAGGGCACGGGGCACGAGGAGGACCGGTTCATGTCGCCCTCAGCCGGGGCGAACGCGTTCCACGTCGTGGGGAACGCCTTGACCGCGTCCCCCAGGTTGGAGTGGAAGTCCGCCGCCCACCGGGTGCGCACGTACTCCTGGAGGGCGCGGTACACCCTCCTGCACGACTCCACGGGCGTGCCCTTGGCGAGGGCGATGGCGTAGAAGCCCGCGTCCTGTCCGTCCGTCACCGCCGGCGGCACCTCGATGTCGTCGTGGTTCTCCGTGTACCCGTAGAGATCCACCTGTGAGTCGAGGACCGCGTCCACCTCGTGGCGGCGGAGGGAGGCGACGCACTCCGCGAGCCCGGCCCGCGTCTCGATCAGCGCCCCGTTCTCGTTGAGCAGGGCCAGCTGGCTGGTGGAACCCTGGCGCGTGCAGACCGTCCGGCCGTCCAGGTCCTTGAAGGACGAGACGCCCCGGTCCCCCTTCCGGACGAGGACCCCGTGGTAGCTCCGCAGGTAGGGGCCGACGAAGTCCACCTCGTGCTTGCGCGTCTCGGTGATCTCGACGTGGGCGATGACCACGTCCACTCGCCCCTCCCGCAGCGCCGTCAGCCGCTCGCCCGGGGTCAGGGCCATGAACCGGGGACCCCCGCTCCCGAATCCGAGGCGCGTGGCGAGCCACGTGCTCATCGAGGTCTCGAAGCCGCGGGAGGCGCCCTGGCTCAGGGCGCCGAGCCCGGGCGCGTCGATCGTGACGCCGATGGTCAGCGGGCTTCCGTCGCGCCGGCTCAAGGGGTCGGGCGCGGACGGCCCGGCGGGCGCGGGGTCCCAGGCGAGCGAGACCCCGAGCGCCGCCACGAGGGCGAGGCACACGGCGCGGACGGCCGGACGCCGCCGCGAGGGAGTTCCCGCTCGCCCGTCGTCCAGGACAACGCTGGACAACCGAGCCCTCCCGCCGGTCGGCGGCGCGGATCCGGGAGGCGCGGGTTGGACGACCTCGCCCTCGATGTCCGGCGGCGCGGCCGCCATGGCGGCGTCGGGTTCCAGCCCCGCCAGTTCTACGAGGTCCGCCACCTCCTCGTCTGCCCCGGGGCGCTCGCCGATGATGGCGTCCAGCCGCTCGTCCAGGACTTCCATCACCACTTCGGGTGCCGGGAGCAGTGCCACCGGCGGGGTGGGGGAGGGGTCCGGCAGATCCGGCTCCGGGATCCGCGCGATGTCCTGGCGCAGCCGGGCGATCTCCTCCCTCGCGGCGATCATCTCCGTGGACAGGGCCTGCCGGGCCTGCTCCGCCGTGTAGCGGCGGGACTGCGCCCGCGCCAGTTCCCGGACGATCCGATCCTCACGCACCCGGGCCTCGGCGAGCCGCCGCTGCAGCCCGGCCCGCTCCCGGTCCGTGGCCATGCGCAGCTGCGCCCTCGTCGAGTCGATCACCACCCCCAGCAGGGCGCCCATGTCCCGCAGGGTGCCCACCGTCGCGTTCGCCCGCGCGGCCGCCAGCTCGGCCCGGTACCTGCCTTCCGCGGCCCTGGCGAGCCGCTCGTGGAGGTGGACCAGTGCCGACTCGCCGGCGTCGCCCTCAGGGCGCCGGGACTCCTCGTCAGCGGCCTTCCAGAGCCGGTCCGCCTCTCGGAGGCGCGCGGCGAGGGCGTGGCCGTCGGCCGCGCTCACGGCCTTCACCAGGGCGCCGAGCGTCGTCCGGGGGATGATCACCGAGCCGTTCATGTACGTCGCCCACGTCGCCCGGCTCGGCCGGCCCATCAGCTCGTGCACCCACTGGGTCGAACGCCGCTGGGTGATGCGGACGATGAACTCCGCGAGCGCCCTGGCCTTAGGCCGCTGGACGAACTGCCTCCGCCGTGCCATCCGAACCCCCCCGGTTGTCCAGCCCAGACCGGCCATGTCCAGCCGCTCCACCACTCCGACCAGCCCCGAAGCGCCGTCAGGCCCCGGACCCATCAGACCAGTCGGCACAGTCGCAGCGGACCCGATTCCCCACATTCCCGCCACCCTTGCGATCCGGAGCCGACGATGACCTTGACCTGGACCGTCCTGCGCGACTTCCTCCTCGACGACGTACTCGGCAACCTCACCTCGGCCGCCCTCCTCACCGCCACCGCCTGGTCCGCCCGCAAACTCCGCGCGGCACGCGCCGCACGCCGCGGCGACCGCGACCGGAACTCAGCCGAGTAGCGGCCGCCTACGCGGTGCGGTCGCGAGCGGCGCGTACGCGGCCCGGGAGCGCAATCCCCGCCCGAATCGGGTGATCCTGTAAGGAAGGGGCACAGGCCGCGAAAGATCCGGGAGCGGCCATGAGAACGGAGGGGTGTCGTGGACAGCACGCCGGAACAACCTCAAGCGCCCCGGGCGCGGCTCCACTGCCTGGTCACCGGTGCGACCGGGTACATCGGCGGCCGCCTGGTGCCCGAACTGCTGGACGCCGGCCACCGGGTCCGCTGCCTCGCCCGCTCACCCGAACGTCTGCGCGACTACCCCTGGGCCGACCGGGTCGAAACCGTCCGGGGGGACGTCACCGACTCGCCCGGCACCACGGCCGCCATGCGGGGCGTCGACGTCGCGTACTACCTCGTGCACTCCCTCAACACGGGCCCGCGCTTCGAGGAGCGCGACCGGGAAGCGGCCCGCACCTTCACCGAGGCCGCCCGGGCCGCGGGCGTCCGCCGCATCGTCTACCTCGGCGGCCTCGTCCCGGCCGACGAGCCCTCCCACGCCCTCTCGCCGCACCTGCGCTCCCGCGCCGAGGTCGGCGAGATCTTCCTGTCCGGGCCCGTCCCGGCCACGGTGCTGCGCGCCGCCGTGGTCATCGGCTCGGGCTCCGCCTCCTTCGAGATGCTGCGCTACCTGACCGAGCGGCTCCCCGCCATGGTCACCCCGAGCTGGGTCGGCACCCGCGTCCAGCCCATCGCCGTCCGCGACGTCCTGCGCTACCTCGTCGGCAGTGCCGGCATGCCCCCCGAGGTCAACCGGACCTTCGACATCGGCGGGCCGGACGTCATGACCTACGAGCAGATGATGCGCCGCTACGCAGAGGTCGCCAAGCTGCCGCCACGGCTGATCCTGCGCGTCCCGATGCTGACCCCGCGGCTGTCCAGCCTGTGGATCGGCCTGGTCACGCCGGTCCCGAGGGCCCTGGCCCGGCCCCTGGCCGAGTCACTGCGGCACGAGGTGGTCTGCCGTGACCGCGACATCACCCGCTACGTGCCCGACGTACCGGGACACCCCATCGGCTTCGACCGCTCCCTGGAACTGGCCCTCCGACGGGTCCGCGAGGCGAACGTCACCACCCGCTGGTCCAACGCCTCGCTGCCGGGCGCACCCAGCGACCCGCTGCCCACCGACCCCGACTGGGCGGGCGGCAGCCTGTACACCGACCACCGGTCCCGGGAGACCTCCGCGGGCCCGCGCGAGCTGTGGCACATCGTCGAGGGCATCGGCGGCGAGAACGGCTGGTACTCCGCCCCCCTCGCCTGGGCGGTACGCGGCTGGCTCGACCGGCTGGTCGGCGGCGCCGGCATCCGCCGGGGCCGCCGGGACGCCTCCCGGCTGAGGGTGGGGGACTCGCTGGACTTCTGGCGGGTGGAGGAGATCGAACCGGGCCGCCTGCTACGGCTGCGCGCGGAGATGCGCCTGCCGGGCCTCGCGTGGCTCGAAATGTACGTCGACCCGGACGGCAGCGGCTCCCGCTACCGCCAGCGGGCCCTCTTCCACCCGCGCGGCCTGCTCGGCCACCTCTACTGGTGGAGCGTCTCCCCCTTCCACGCGGTGGTCTTCGGCGGTATGGCCCGCAACATCACCCGCGCCGCGGAACGCCGCACCGACGGCGGCCCCCGCCCCGCGGAACCCGCCTGACGGCGTGAACCGGAGGAGGCTCGGTCCTGTCAGCCGACGCCGGGCGCCCTCATTCTCCCGGGTGTGATTCGACGCAGAAGCGAGGCGAGTTTCCCCGGGCGGCGCCGCCGGTCATGCTGGCTCCCTCGGGACCAGACCTCGCATCGCGGGAGGGCCCATGCGCCTTCGAGACGAATTGCCCGTGGACCACCGACTCGGCCAGGTGTACCGGGTCGGAGCCGCCCTGTGCGGGTTGCTGCTCCTCCTCTTCGGCTGCCTCGGCTTCGCCGACAGCCTGTCGTCCTTCGGTACGAACGGGCAGCGCATCGCGGGCCTGTCCACCAACGGCCTGCTCAGCACGGTCTCCGTCGCCTTCGGGTTGCTGCTCGTCATCGCCGCCGCAGTCGGCGGGAACCTCGCCTCGACGGTCAACATCACCGTCGGCGTGCTGTTCCTGGCGAGCGGGTTCGTCCACCTGTTCCTCATCGGGCACGAGGCCAACGTCTTGGACTTCGGTCTGTCGAACGTCGTCTTCAGCTTCCTGATGGGCCTGCTGATCATGACTTTCGGAATGTACGGCCGTGTCAGCGGCGGACTGGACCACGACAACCCCTACTGGCGGCGCCGGCACCCCGAGAGGGCGGTGCGCGAGGCGGCAATCGTCCTCCCGGGGGCCGGTGGCGCGACCACGGCGCACCCTCGGCTCGCTGAGCACGGGGACGACCGCTCGTGACCGGCAGCCTCGGCCGGCCTCACTCGCATCGTTTCCGCATCGTAGGATGGAGCGTATGAGCGGTACGGCCCTGGGCGTCACGACGGGCGCGGTCGCGAGGCGCCTGGGGGTGTTTCCCACCACGGTGCGCTCCTGGGAGCAGCGGTACGGCATCGGACCGGCGGTCCGGGAAGGCCGCGGGCACCGTCGGTGGATGCCCGGTGACATCGCGATGCTCGAAGAGAAGTGCCGGCCCACCTCGTCCGGTATCCCTCCGGCCGAGGCCGCCCGGGCGGCGGCCGCCCGCCGTCAGCCTGATGCCGGGGAGCGGGGTGCGCCCTGCGCGCCCGAACCGGCGGAAGCAGTCGCCCCGCCGGCCGGGGCGGAGGCGTCAGGCGGTCCCGGGAGCGGGCTGCCGCTGGGAGAGGTGCGGCACGAGTGCCGCGGGCTGGCACGCGCGGCCGTACGGCTCGACGGCCCGGCCATGGAAGCGCTGCTGCGGCGGACGGTGGAGGCCCACGGCCTGGTGACCGCGTGGGAGGAGGTCATGGTCCCGACCCTGCACGCGGTGGGCCGTAAGTGGGAGTCGGCGGACGACCGGTACGTCGAGGTCGAGCACTTGCTGTCGTGGCACGTGTCGACCGCGCTGCGGAGGGCGGCCGTTCCCGCCCCCGGGGTCTCGGCCCGGGCGGCGCCCGTGGTGCTGGCCTGTCTGCCGGGGGAGCAGCACACGCTTACCCTGGAGGCACTGGCCGCGGGTCTGACCGAACGGGGACTGCCGACCCGGATGTTCGGCGCCGCCGTGCCGGGCGGAGGCTCTGCGCGCGGCGGTGGGCCGGTCGGGTCCGACGGCCGTGGTGCTGTGGTCGCAGTCCCCGGCGGACGGCGGACGGCGGACGGCGTGCCGGCGAGGCAGGTGGCGTCGACGGCGTTCGGCCCAGCGGGGCGAGGACCGTTCCCGTCGTCTTCCTCGCGGGCCCGGGATGGTCCGCGGGGTCCGTGACCGCGGGGATGAGGCGGCCTCGCGGGCTGCGGGAGGCGCTGGACGCCGTCTCCGCGCTGTACGCGGGATCCGCCGCGCTCCCGCCGGCCGCAGGAGCGGAGGAACGGTGCGGGGCGGCCCGGAACCCCTTCCAGCCACGGTGACGGTGGCGGAACCGGCGCGCGCGAGCGCGGCGGCCAGGGGGTCGCCGGGGCACCGCTACCGGCGGCCCCGCCCCGGACGAACCGGGGCCCACCTGGCCGGTTCAGGTCCCGGCGGCCTCGCCGGAGACCAGCCGGACTCCTTCGATCTCCGCCCACACCGCCTTGCCGTGCTCCTGGGCCTCGCAGCCCCAGCGGTCGGACAGACGGCTGACGATGTGGAGCCCGTGGCCGCCCGGAACGCCGCGCCGGGGGGAGGGGACGCGGCGCGGGGGGACGGGGGAGCCGTCGAACACCTCGATGCGCAGGGTGTCCCCGAGGGTGAGGACGAGCTGGAGGCAGCCGCCGGCATGCAGGTTCGCGTTGGTCAGGAGCTCCGATACGACGAGCAGGGCGTCTTCCGAACTCTCGGTCTGGTCCCAGCCCCGGTCGCGCAGCGCCCGCCGGGTGAAGTCGCGCCCCTTCGCCACCTGGCCACGGACGCCGTCCAGCGCCAGGTGCAGCCGCTGTCGCGTCGCCGGCGGCCGCCGTCGCGGTACATGGCCGACCGGCGGTCCGCTGCTTCTCACTCGTGCTCCACCCCCACCGCTACGTGGCTGTCTTGTCGTGACCACCGTATGCGTCCTGCGAGGCATCCACGGGGCCTTCCGGGCCGAACGTGCGTGGCCGGAGCGGCTGACCGTGAGCGCCGCCCGAAGACCTAGGTGAGCATGCCGGCGCGGAGCCGGCCCAGGATGCGGGAGAGCAGTCTGGAGACCTGCATCTGTGAGATGCCGAGTTCGGCTCCGATCTGCGCCTGCGTCTTCTCCCGGCCGAACCTCATGTGCAGAATCAGCCGGTCCCGCTCACTGAGCTCGCGCAGCAGTGGAGCGAGCGTGTGGAAGTCCTCGAACAGCTCCATGGCCGGATCCGTGTCACCCAGCCTGTCCGCCAGCGCCCGTGGGGTACGGCCCGTCCCCGGGGCTTCGTCCTCCTCGCAGGCGAGGTCCAGGGAGCCGCTGGTGTAGCCGTTGGCGGCGACCAGCCCGTCTATCACCTCCTCCTCCGACAGCCCGAGGTGCCGGGCGACCTCCCTGACCGTCGGGGCCCGGTTCAGCTCGTCGGTGAGGGCCTCCTGGGCCTTGGCGAGTTCGGTGCGCAGCTCCTGGAGGCGGCGCGGCACGTGGACGGCCCAGGTGGTGTCGCGGAAGTGCCGCTTGATCTCGCCGGTGATGTAGGGGAGCGCGTAGGTGCTGAACTCCGCCCCGCGCTCGGGGTCGTAGCGGTCGATGGCCTTGATCAGGCCTATGGTGCCGACCTGGACGATGTCGTCCATGTCGGTCCCGCCCCCGGGGGTCCGGGCCCGGAAGCGGCGGGCGGCGTACCGCACGAGGGAGAGGTTCATCTCGATGAGGGTGTTACGGGCGTACTGGTACGCACGCGTCCCCTCCTCCAGAGTGCGCAGCCTCGCGAGGAACAGGCGCGACAACTCCCGGGCGTCCGTGGGCGGCAGCTCGCGCGCCAGCTCCACGCGGGGGAGGACTCCCGCCGGCGGTGCTCCCTCCTCAGCCGGGGCGTCGGCCGGAATCCAGTGGTCCGTCGCTCGATCGGGGCTGACGGCTGCGGCCGAACGGGGCGTCATGGCCGTTCCTTCCTGGTGGTCCTTGGCTGCCGAGCGCGCTCATGCCCAGAGATCCGGACGGCATACCTTCCGCGGCATTGCCGCTTCTCCCGGGGTGGATCTCCCGGTGCTGATCACGATTTTTCGCTCCACCCGGTCCCGCAGACCGTGCGACCCCGGCCCGAGGGCCGTTCCGCGGGCCCGGCGGCGGGTGCTGTGAGGTATTCCAGCGTGCCGGTGACCTGGAGGAGGCGCTCCAGCTGAACGGTCCGCGCGTCGAGGTGGAGTCCCGCGCCGGCTTCACCGGTGCGCCGGCGGACCATCAGCAGCGCCGCCAGGCCGCTGGAGTCGACGGCCGACAGCCCGGCGCAGTCCAGCCGCAGGTCCCGCAGTCCGGGATGTGCGGTGAGCAGCCGGCCCACGGCCTCGACGAGGAGGTCGGCGTGGAGGTGGTCGAGGTCGCCGGTCAGCTCGATGAGGGCCGCGTCGTGCGAGACGGAGTGCGTCAGGCCGAGGGGGGCGGAGGGCGTGCTCGTCATTCGGCGGTCCCGGCAGGGGTGAGGGGGGTACGGGTCAGGCGGGCGGCTCCGGCCCGCAGGGCGGCGCTGGCGCGGGGGAAGTCCCGCAGTTCCCGCCCCAGGAGCTCCAGGGCGGGCAGCAGCGAGGCGGCCGGAACCCCGCGGGCGTCCAGGACTCCGGCGGTCCACACCAGGAATCCGCAGAAGAGGTCCTCGTCACCGGTGTAGAGGGAGGCGGCGAGGAACTCGACGATGTGGGAGAGGTCCTCGGCGGTGTGGTCGCGCTGCGCTTCGGTGTAGGCGCGCACCGCCGGGCAGGCGTTCGCCAGCCGGCTGAACACGGAGGCGACCAGGCGCGGACGGCCGCGGGCCACCAGCGTGTACTCCTGGTCCTTCAGGTGGGGAAGGTCGTCGACGGCCTGGTGGCCGGGCCGGACCTGCGGCAGCGGGCCGCGGGCCAGCTCGTCGGCGGCGGCCCGGGCGTCGGGTGCCCAGCCGTCCGCTCCCAGCAGGCGGGCGTAGCGGCCCCCGGGTCCGAAGGCGGCTCCGCCCACCATCACGGGGGTCCCGGCGGCCTGGCAGGCGGTGATGGTGGCGTGCGCGGCGGGCAGTCGCGTCGCGAGGGATCCGGAGAGGGCGACGACGTCCGGCCCGGTCCGGTGTAGGTGTGCGACGAGGTGCGGGGCGCTCACCTGCGCCCCGAGGTAGTCGACGCGCCAGCCCCTGACGCGCAGTACCTCGGCCAGGAGCCGGGCGGGCAGAGCGTGCCATTCGCCGTCCACGCAGGCGACCGCGACCCGGCCGAGCGTCGGCGCCGTGTGCACGGCGGGGTGCAGGGAGACGGCCGTGACGGCCCGGTCGTTGATGGCGGTGGCGGCGTGCTCCTGGGCGACCGTGATGCGGTGGGCCGCCCACTCCCGTCCGACCCGCCCCTGGACGGAGGCGATGACGTCCAGCAGGAGGTCCTCGGCGCCCATGCCCTCGTCCAGTGCGCGGACCACCGCGGCGATCGTGGCGGACTCGTCGAGCGCCATCACCGACTCCCACACCCGCGCCCGGAGTTCATCCGGCGACGGCGCGGAAGCCGCGGTGGTCGCGGGGGCTTGAGCAGGCGGCGCGGTGTCGTACGGGCTCACGCGGTGAACCGCCCGCGGGTGTGGCCGTCCACGGCGCTGAGGTGGTTGGTGCGCGGCGCGCAGATGACGACGACGGCCATGTCGTCGTGGCGACCCGCCCCCACCCACTGGGAGGCGAGCATCTGCACGTGCTCCACCACCGCCTGGGCGGGCATCGCCGCGCACTCCGACAGGGCGCGCCGCAGCCGCTCCTCCCCGAACATCACCCCGCCCATGGGCCCTCCCCGTGCCTCGCTGATCCCGTCGGTGTACAGCACGCAGGTGTCCCCGGGGGCGAGGGTCACACGGGCCGTCCGCGTGGTGATCTCGGGCAGCGCGCCCACCAGGGTGCCTTTCGTGCGTGCCTCCTCCACCCGGCCGTCCGAGCGCAGGATCAGCGGCGCGGGGTGCCCGGCGCTCGTCAGGCGCAGCCGCACGGCGTTGCCGTTGCGGGCCGCGGAGGCGAGCACCAGGGTGGCGAAGCGGGCGTTCTCGGAGTTCAGCAGCGAGGTGTTGAGCAGGCTGAGCATCCGGTGGTGGTCGTCGGCCATCGGCAGGAGCGCGTGCAGGGTGTTGCGGATCTTGCCGGTCATCACCGCGGCCTCCAGCCCCTTGCCGCACACGTCGCCGAGGACGACCAGGGAGGAAGCGCTTTCATCGGCGGCGGGGTGGACGTCGTAGAAGTCGCCGCCCACCCGTTCGTGGTCCTTCGACGGCCGGTAGCCGCCCGCGTACTCCACCCCGGAGACCTGGTGCAGCGTGGGGGGCAGGAGCTCGCGCATCAGGGTGTCGGTGATGGACGATTGCTCCGCGTAGAGCCGGGCGGCCGACATCGCGGCGCCGGCGCGAGCGGCGAACAGGCGCGCGAACACCTCCTCGCCCTCCGTGAACGCGTCGGCGCCGTCGTTGCGCAGCAGCACCAGGGCGCCCGCGGGCACACCGTGCCCGGGCAGGGGCGTGATGACGATCGACCCCGGGGCGTCGAGACCGTCCGGGACCAGCCAGGCCGGCGCGGCCGACGCGTCGAGCCACCGGGAGGGGACGGGCGGGAAACCCTGGAGCGCCTCGGCCAGCCCCGGCACATCCGTGGGGTCGACGGCGGCGAGCGACACCGACGGGCCGCCGCCGCGGACGCACGAGACGACGGGAAGCATGGGGCCCCGCGCGGGGGCGATCACCAGGGCCGCGTCGGCGAGGTGGTCGGCCGCCATCTGCGCCGTGACGTCCATGCAGCGGTCGAGGTTCAGGGACGACAGCAGGAGGTTGGAGGAGCGGACCAGGAACTCGGTGCGTCTGCGCTCAGTCCACAGGGCCTCCCGGGCCAGGCGGTGATCGGTGTCGTCGACCAGCCACCATGCGACCGTGCCGTCGTCATGGGGCGTGGGGTGCGCCTCGTAGGACCGGTCGCCGACGCGTCCCCGGACGGTCCCGGCCTCGGTCGGCGGGCGCTGCGCGGGGACGGGGGTGGCGTAGCGCGCGTGTGCGGACAGCAGCCAGCCGGGGACCGCGTCCGCCATCGACGAGCCCGGGCGGGCGCGCGGGAACACCAGCCCGGCCGCCTCGTTGACGTGCACCACGACCGCGTCCGCGCCGGCCACCAGCACCGGGTAGGGGGCCTGGCCCCACGGCCGGGCCGCAGGGGGCGAATTCGACGTCGTCTCGGTGGAAGGAACCAAACGTTGAAGGCCCGCTGCGCGGACCCCTCACCTCTTCATCGCGTTCATCACGTGGGAAAGACCTCGGAACAACAGTTGTCCTCCGGCAACCATCCTCCATGGGCCCTGCGCAGTGCAACCGGACCCCGGCGGACACGGTGTGGAGGGTTCATCCCCGTGGGTGACGGGGGGACGGCCCGACGGGGCCCTACCCGGCAGCACGCACGATGGAGGAGGATGGTCCGGTGACCGGAGGGAGAGCGGTCGTCACCACGACCACGGAGCGCGACGCGACCGTCATCAGCCTGCACGGCGAAGTCGACGAGGACGACGTGCCGTTGCTGGTCCGCGCCCTGGCGCGGGCCTCGGAGGGCGGCCCGCCGCGCACCGTCGTGGATCTGTCGGGCACCCCTTTCGTCGACTCGTCCGTGCTGCACGCGCTGCTCGCCGCGCAGCGGGCCCACGCCGGCCGCGATCGCGTGCTCGTCCTCGCCGGACCGCTGCACACCGCCGTCCGCCGGCTGCTGGACGTCACCGGAGCCGCACCGGCGTTCCGTACGGCGGACAGCCTGGCGACGGCGATGACATGCTGACCGCCACCGGACGGTCCCGGACAGGGCGCCGCGGTACGAGCCGGGCGGCGATGGGCAGGCGAGGAGAATGAATCACCCGCCCCCGATGCCCCAGCCCCTCCACGGCGCGCAGCGGCACCGCGGAGAAGGGGTCGGCGACCGGCACGCGCCGCCGCCGCCCGAGTCCGCTGCCGCGGCCCGTGAGCACGTCCGGGAACTGCTGCTCCTGGTGGGTGTCAGCCTCGACGGTGTCCCCGCCGCGGACGCGCTGCTCGTCACCTCGGAGCTGGTCACCAACGCCATCCGGCACGGCCACGGGCTCACCGGCTTCCGGGCCGCCGTGGCGGACGGCGTCCTGCGCCTGTCGGTCGCCGACGCCAACCCCCTCCCGCCCGCGGCCCGTACCGGGTCGGTCGACCGACCCGGCGGCTACGGCTGGCCGCTCGTCCAGCGTCTGACGCAGCACGTCGAGTGCACGACCCGGGCCGACGGCAAGACCATCACGGCGGCGCTGCGCCTGAGCTGACCCGGCCCCGGCGAGACGCGCGCGGCCGGGGCCGGAACCGTCCGGTTCAGGCCGTTCTGGTGGTGAAGGACTCGGGGGACGGCAGCCGCAGTGGCTTCGCGACCGCGGCGCAGAAGGCCGCGAGCCCCGTCGCCAGGGCTGCCCGGGACGCCTCCGGCATCGCGGCCATCGCCTCCGCGAGTACCTCCTGCCTGCGGGAGCGCAGCCGTTGGAGGTACGTCAGACCCGCGGGGGTCAGCCGGAGCAGGACCTCGCGGCGGTCGTCGGCGCCGGGATGCCGTTCGAGGAAGCCCACGGCCTGCAGGCGGTCGCAGAGGCGGGTCACGGAGGGTGGGGCGGCCTCCAGCAGCCGGCCGAGCTCGCGCAGGTTCAGCTGGTCGTTGGTCTCGACGAGGAACAGCACGCGGGCTTGCGCGGAGGAGACCGGCTGGGCGCTGGCGGTGTCCCGGCCCCGCTCCCAGACCACCTCCAGCAGCTCGATCAGCTCGCTCATCTCCGCCACGGCCGGGGAGGCGGACCCGGAGGAGCCGATCGACCCCTGACTCATGTGACACTCCCTACCGGACGTACGGGCGGCCCTTCCTCACCGGACCGGCGGTCGTCGTCCCCCCATCTTGG
>NZ_JBHVUQ010000203.1:0-12612 GCF_042884105.1 Streptomyces sp. NPDC058157 | reverse complement strand
CAAGGCCCTGTCGGTCTCGCACGCGTTCCACTCGCCCCTGATGGATCCGGTGCTGGACGACTTCCGCAAGGCGGTCGAGGCGGTGTCCTTCAACGACCCGGTGCTGCCGGTGGTCTCCACGCTCACCGGTTCGGCGGTCCCGGCGGAGGAGTTCTGCTCCGTGGACTACTGGGTGCGTCACGTCCGCGAGGCGGTCCGTTTCGCTGACGCGGTCGAGGCCCTGGTGGCCGAGGGCGCCGAGACGTTCCTGGAGATCGGACCCGGCGGTGTCCTCACCGCGCTGACCGCCGGAGTCCTCGACGACGGCCGGACGGCGGTGCCGGTGCTGCGGGGAGACCGGCCGGAGGAGACGGCGGTGCTCGCCGCTCTGGCCCGGCTGCACGTCCAGGGCACCCCGGTGGACTGGACGGCCGTCCTCGCCGACCGGGGCGCCCGCCGGGTCGACCTGCCCACCTACGCCTTCCAACGCCGCCGCTACTGGCTCGAGACCCGGCCCGCCGCCGGGGACCTCGCGGGCGCGGGCCTGGCCCCCGCCGACCACCCCCTGCTGGGCGCCGCCGTCTCCCTCGCCGACGGCGACGGCCTCGTCCTCACCGGCAGGCTCTCCCTCTCGGCCCAGCCCTGGCTCTCCGAGCACCGGGTCATGGGCGCGGCCCTGCTGCCCGGCACGGCCCTGGTGGACCTCGCGATCCGCGCCGCCGACGAGACGGGTTGCGACCGGGTCGAGGAACTCACCCTCCAGACCCCGCTCGTCCTGCCCGCCCAAGGCGCCGTACAGCTCCAGGTCACGGTCGCCGGCCCCGACGACGACGGACGCCGGAGCGTCGGCATCCACTCCCGGCCGGACGCGGCGGGCCCCGACGCGCCCTGGGCGACCCACGCCGTCGGCCTCCTCGCCCCGCCCGCCGGAGCCGCGCCCGCCCAGGACCTCGCGCAGTGGCCCCCGGCCGGCGCCGAACCCGTCCCCCTGGACGGCTCCTACGAGCGCCTGACCGAACTCGGCTTCGGCTACGGCCCCCTCTTCCAAGGGCTCCGCGCCCTGTGGCGGCGCGGCACGGAGGTGTTCGCCGAGGTCTCCCTCCCGCAGGACACCCCGGCCGACGGCTTCGGCGTCCACCCGGCGCTGCTGGACTCCGCCCTGCACGCCGTCGGCCTGGGCGGGCTGCTGCCCGACACCGGCCAGGGCCGCATCCCCTTCGCGTGGAGCGGCGTACGGCTGGAGGCGACCGGCGCCACCGCCCTGCGGGTCCGGCTGACCGCGCCCGCCCCCGACACCGTCTCCCTGACCGCCGCCGACGGCAGCGGCCGTACGGTCGTCTCCGTCGACTCCCTCGTCCTGCGGACCGTGACGGCCGACCAGCTGCCCGCCGCCGGGGGAGTCGAGCACCCGGACGCGCTGTACCGGCTGGACTGGCCCGTCCTGGCGACCGCCCCGCACGACACCGCAGGCCCCCTCACCCGGGTCGAGGACCATGCGGGCCTGCGCGCCCTCCTGGACACCCGGGGCGGAGCCGGCCGGCCCGCGGACACCGTCGTGGTGCCCGCGCCGCGCGGCCCCCACGGCGCACCGGAGGCGGAGCAGGTCCACGCGGTGACCCGGGAGGGCCTCGCCCTGCTGCGGACCTGGCTCGGCGACGAGCGGACCGCCGGCTCGCGGCTGGTGCTGCTGACCCGCGGCGCCGTCGCCCCCGAACCGGGGACCACCGTCACCGACCCGGCCCACAGCGCCCTGTGGGGCCTCGTCCGCTCCGCGCAGTCGGAGCACCCCGGCCGCCTCGTGCTTGCCGACCTGGCCCCCGCCGACGGGGACGCGGACTCGGACGCGGAGGAACGGCTGCTGGCCGCCGCGCTGGCCACCGGCGAACCGCAGTTCGCGCTGCGCGGCACCACCGCCCACGTCCCCCGGCTCGCCCGCCGGACCCCGGCCGACGCGCTGACCCCCGCCCCGGACACGACCGGCTGGCGGCTGACCACCGGCGGCCCGGGCACCTCCGGCGCCGCCGGAACCCTCGACGCCCTCGCGCTCACCGAGAACCCCGCGGCCACCGCCCCCCTCGGCGAGGGCCAGGTCCGGATCGCCGTACGCGCCGCCGGCGTCAACTTCCGCGACGCCCTGATCGCCCTCGGCATGTACCCGGGCGCCGCCACCCTCGGCAGCGAAGCCGCCGGCCTCGTCGTCGAGACCGGACCGGGCACCACCGGCCTGGCGGTGGGGGACCGGGTCTTCGGCATGATCCCCGAGTCCTTCGGCCCCCTCGCCGTCGCCGACCACCGCATGGTGGCGCGGATCCCGCACGGCTGGACCTTCGCCGAGGCCGCCTCGGTGCCCGTCGTCTTCCTCACCGCCTACTACGCGCTCGTCGACCTGGCCGGCCTGCGGCCCGGACAGACCCTGCTCGTGCACTCGGCGGCGGGCGGCGTGGGCATGGCCGCCACCCAGCTCGCCCGCCACCTCGGCGCCGAGGTCTACGGCACCGCCGGGCCCGGCAAGTGGGCGGCCCTGACGGCCGGGGGCGGCCCGGACGCCGACCACCTCGCCTCCTCCCGCGACCTCCGCTTCGAGGACCGCTTCCGCGCCGCGACCGGCGGCCGCGGGGTGGACGTCGTACTGAACTCCCTCGCCGGGGAGTACGTCGACGCCTCGCTGCGCACCCTCGCCGACGGCGGCCGCTTCCTCGAGATGGGCAAGACCGACGTCCGCGACCCGCGCCGGGTGGCCGAGGAACACCGGGGTGCGGCCTACACCGCCTTCGACACCATCGAGGCGGGCCCGGACCGGATCGGCGCCATGCTCCACGAACTCGTCGCCCTGTTCGAGGCCGGGACCCTGCGTCCGCTGCCCGTCACCTGCTGGGACGTGCGCCGGGCTCCCGCCGCCCTGCGCCACCTGAGCCAGGCCCGGCACATCGGCAAGCTCGTCCTCACCGTCCCCGCCGCACCCGAGCCCGGGGGCACCGTCCTCGTCACCGGCGCGACCGGGGCGCTGGGCGGGCTCGTCGCCCGCCACCTCGTCACCGCGCACGGGGCGCGCCACCTGCTGCTCACCAGCCGGCGCGGCGCCGACGCCGACGGGGCCGCGGCGCTGCGCGAGGAACTCCTCGCCGCGGGCGCCGAAACCGTCACCCTCGCCGCCTGCGACACCTCCGACCGGGAGGCGCTCGCCGCCCTCCTGGCCGCCGTTCCGGCCGAACGGCCGCTGACCGCGGTGGTCCACGCCGCCGGAGTCCTCGACGACGGACTGGTCACCTCCCTCACCCCGGACCGGCTGGAGACCGTCCTGCGCCCCAAGGTGGACGCGGCGCTCCACCTGCACGAACTGACCCGGGACACGGACCTGTCCGCCTTCGTGCTGTTCTCCTCCGTCGCCGCGACGCTGGGCAGTGCGGGACAGGGCAACTACGCCGCCGCCAACGCCTTCCTCGACGCCCTCGCCCAGCGCCGCGCCGCCGCAGGCCTGCCCGCCACCTCCCTGGCCTGGGGGCCGTGGGCCGACGGCGGCATGGCCTCCGGCATGGACGCGGCCGGGCAGGACCGGATGGCCCGCTCCGGGCTGGTCCCCTTCCGTCCGGACGAGGGCCTCGCCCTCTTCGACGCGGCCCGGGCGGGCGAGCAGGCCGTACCCGTACCCGTACGCTTCGCCGCCCCGGCGGCCGGGGCCGCGGCGGGCCCCGACGCCGAACGGGCCGTGCCGGCGGTACTGCGCGGACTGCTGCGCCCCGCCACCCGGCGCACCGTCCGGGAGGCCGCACCCGGCGGCGGCCCGGAGGCCCTGCGGGAGCGGCTGGCCCGGCTGTCCGGGCCCGAACGGGACGGCGCGCTGCTGGACCTGGTGCGCAGCCAGGTGGCGGCCGTCCTCGGCCTCGGCGGTCCCCGCGAGGTCGACCGGGAACGGGAGTTCAAGGTGCTGGGCTTCGACTCCCTCACCTCGGTGGAGCTCCGCAACCGGCTGAACTCCGCGACCGGACTGCGGCTCCCGGCCACCCTCGTCTTCGACTGCCCCACGCCCGCGGCCCTCGCCGCCCGCATCGGCGCCGACCTCGCACCGCGGCCGGACCGGGCCCCTGCGGCCGGGGCCGTCTTCGGGGAACTCGACCGGCTGGAGCAGGTCCTCGCCACCGTCGGGGCCGACGACGCACTCGTCCGCTCCCGGATCAGGACCCGCCTGCAGGGGGTGCTCGCGGCCTTCGCCGAAGGCCCCGCCCCCGCCCCCGGCGAGACGTCCGACGAGCGGCTGGAGAGCGCCACCGTCGACGACATCTTCGCGCTCATCGACCAGGAGCTCGACGGCTCCTGAGACCCGGCCGGGCCCGGGCCGGCAGGTGCACACGACCGCGGCCGCACCACCGCACACCTTCCCGACACTTCCCGACGGGTGAAGAACATGCAGAACGAGCAGAACCAGCCGAACGTCCAGAGCGGGAACGAACAGAAGCTGCTGGACTACCTCAAGCGCGTGACGGCGGACCTCAAGCAGACCCGGCGCCGCCTGCACGAGGTGGAGGCGCAGGACCAGGAGCCCATCGCCATCGTCGCCACGAGCTGCCGCTACCCCGGCGGCGCCGACAGCCCCGAAGCCCTGTGGCGGCTGGTCGACAGCGGCTCCGACGCGGTCACCGGCTTCCCCGCCGACCGAGGCTGGGACCTGGAGGGGCTCTACGACCCCGACCCGGGCGTCCCCGGCAAGTGCTACACCCGCGAAGGCGGCTTCCTCCACGACGCCGGCCGCTTCGACCCGGCCCTCTTCGGGATGTCCCCCCGCGAGGCCCTGGCCACCGACCCCCAGCAGCGGCTCCTCCTCGAAGTCGCCTGGGAGGCCTTCGAACGGGCCGGGATCGCCCCCACCTCCGTCCGGGGCTCGCGCACCGGCGTGTTCGTCGGCCTGGCCTACCAGGGGTACGCGGGCAGCGGCGACACCCGCGAGGAGCTGGAGGGCTTCCTGCTCACCGGTACCGCCCCCAGCGTCGCCTCCGGCCGCCTCTCCTACACCTTCGGGCTGGAAGGCCCCTCGCTGACCGTCGACACGGCCTGCTCCTCCTCCCTCGTCGCCCTGCACCTGGCCGTCCAGGCCCTGCGCCGGGGCGAATGCACCATGGCCCTGGCCGGCGGGGCCGCCGTGATGGCCGCCACCGGCATGTTCACCGAGTTCAGCCGCCAGCAGGGCCTGTCCGCCGACGGCCGCTGCAAGTCCTTCGCCGCCGGAGCCGACGGCACCGGCTGGGGCGAGGGCGTCGGCATGCTGCTCGTCGAGAAGCTCTCGGACGCCCTGCGCCACGGGCACCCCGTCCTCGCCGTCGTCCGGGGCAGCGCCGTCAACCAGGACGGCGCGTCCAACGGGCTCACCGCCCCCAACGGCCCCGCCCAGCAGCGGGTCATCGAACAGGCCCTGGCCAGTGCCGGGCTCGCCGCGGCCGACGTGGACGTGGTCGAGGCGCACGGCACCGGCACCACCCTCGGCGACCCCATCGAGGCCCAGGCCCTCCTCGCCACCTACGGGCAGGGCCGCCCCGAGGACCGGCCGTTGTGGCTGGGCTCCCTCAAGTCCAACATCGGCCACACCCAGGCCGCCGCGGGTGTCGGCGGGATCATCAAGATGGTCGAGGCGATGCGCCACGGCGTCCTGCCCAAGACCCTGCACGCCGAGGAACCCTCCCCGCACGTCGACTGGGCCTCCGGCTCCGTCCGCCTCCTCACCGAACCCGTGACCTGGACGGCGGACGGCCGGCTGCGCCGGGCCGCCGTCTCCTCCTTCGGGGTGAGCGGCACCAACGCCCACACCATCATCGAACAGGCCCCGCCCCTCCCCGAGCCGGAGCCGGCCCCCGCCCCCGGCACCGCCGCCGGTCCGCTGCCGGTCGCCTGGACCCTCTCGGGCCGCGACACCACGGCCCTGCGCGAACAGGCCGAACGCCTCCTGCGGCACGTCCTCGGCCTCGGCGAGGTCAGCCCCGTGGACGTGGCGCACTCCCTGGCCACCTCCCGGGCCGCCCTGGAGCACCGCGCCGCCGTGGTCGCCGCCGACCTGCCCGGACTCGTCGCCGGAGTCACCGCCCTCGCCGCCGCCGAACCCGCCCCGCAGCTCGTCGAGGGCGTGGCCGGACGGGACGCGGCGACCGCGTTCCTGTTCTCGGGCCAGGGCAGCCAGCGCCTGGGCATGGGCCGTGAACTGTACGAGGCCCAGCCGCCGTTCGCCGCGGCCTTCGACGCGGCCTGCGCCGCCCTCGACCCGCACCTCGAACGCCCCCTGAAGGAGGTGGTGTTCGGGCAGGACCCGGACCTGCTGGAACGCACCGAATACACCCAGCCGGCCCTGTTCGCCGTCGAAGTGGCCCTGTTCCGGCTGCTGGAGGCCTGGGGGGTGCGGCCCGACTTCCTCGCCGGGCACTCCGTCGGCGAGTACGCCGTCGCCCACGCGGCGGGCGTGCTGTCGCTCCCCGACGCGGCGAAGCTGGTGGCCCTGCGCGGCCGGCTGATGCAGGCGCTCCCGGGCGGCGGGGCGATGGTCGCCGTCGAGGCCTCCGAGACGGAGGTGCGGGAACTGCTCGCGGGACTGGAGGACCGGGCCGGCGTCGCCGCCGTCAACGGGCCGCGTTCCGTGGTCGTCTCGGGCGCCGCCGACGCCGTGGCCGGGGTCGTGGACCGGCTCGCCGCCGAAGGCCGCAGGACCAAGGCCCTCGCGGTCTCCCACGCCTTCCACTCGCCCCTGATGGACCCGATGCTCGACGCCTTCCGGGCCGCCGTCGCCTCCGTCACCTTCGCGCCGCCGCGGCTGCCGGTGGTCTCCACCCTCACCGGAGGCCCGGTCACCGCCGAGGAGTTCTGCTCCCCGGACCACTGGGTCCGCCACGTCCGCGAAGCGGTCCGCTTCGCCGACGCCGTCGCCTCCCTGGCCGCCGAAGGCGTCGCAGCCTTCCTGGAGGTCGGCCCCGGCGGGGTCCTCACCGCCCAGGCCGGGCACGTGCTCGGCGACGGCCCCGTCCTCGTCCCGCTGCTGCGGACCGACCGCCCCGAGCACCTGGCCGTCACCACCGCCCTCGCCCGCCTCCACGTCCACGGCACCCCCGTCGACTGGGCCGCCGTCCACGCCGGCCGCGGCGCCCGCCGCGTGGACCTGCCCACGTACGCCTTCCAGCGCCAGGACTACTGGCTGCTGCCCGCCGCGCCCGCCGGCCGCCGGTCCCCGATCGAGGACGGGCAGTACGAGATCACCTGGAAGCGGCTGCCCGCCCCCGCCGCCGGCCCCGCCGAAGGCCACTGGCTCCTGCTGGCCCCCGCCGCCGGCGCCGGCCCCGCCGCCACGGACCTCACCGGCGCGCTCCGCGAGGCGCTCACCGCCCGCGGGGCCCGCACCACCACCCTCACCGTGGACCCCGCCGAGGACCGCGCGGCCCTCGCCGCCCGGCTGCGGGAGGCCGCCGCCGGCGCCCCGCCCCGTACCGTCGTCTCCCTGCTGGCCCTCGACGGGCGCCCCGCCGCCGGACTGGCCGCCCTCACCGGCGGCGACGCCGCCACCCTCACCGCGCTCCAGGCCCTCGGCGACGCCGCGGTCGAAGCCCCCCTGTGGTGCGCCACCCGGGGAGCCGTCACGACCGGACCGCAGGACCGGCCGACCGCCCCCGCCCAGGCCCGGATCTGGGGCCTCGGCCGGGTCGCCGCGCTGGAACACGGCGACCGCTGGGGCGGCCTCGTCGACCTGCCGGACGACTGCGACGGCCCCGCCCTGGACCTGCTGACCGGCCTCCTCACCGCGGGCGGCCCGGAGGACCAGCTGGCCGTCCGCCCGGACGGGGTGTTCGCCCGCCGCCTCACCCGCACCCCCGACGCCGAGGCCCGGCGCGCCGCCGCCTGGCGGCCCCGCGGCACGGCCCTGATCACCGGCGGGACCGGTGCCCTCGGCGGGCACGTCGCCCGGCTCCTCGCCGCCCGCGGCGCCGAACACCTCGTCCTGGCCGGCCGCCGCGGCCCCGCCGCCGAGGGCGCCGCCGAACTCACCGCCGAACTGGAGGCACTGGGCGCCCGGGTGACCGTCGCCGCCTGCGACGTCGCCGACCGGGACGCCCTCGCCCGGCTCCTCGGCGAACTCACCGCCCCGGACGCCGCACACCCCCTCACCGCCGTCGTCCACACCGCCGGGATCGACACCCCCGGACTGCTGGCCGACACCGGACCGGCCGCCTTCGACGCGGTCCTGGCCGCGAAGGCCGCGGGCGCCGTCCACCTCGACGCCCTGCTGCGGGAACTCCCGGGCGGCCACCCCCTCGACGCGTTCGTGCTGTTCTCCTCCATCGCCGGGGTCTGGGGCGCGGGCGGCCAGGCCGCCTACAGCGCCGCCAACGCCCACCTCGACGCCCTCGCCGCCGCCCGCCGCGCCGACGGCCTGCCCGCCACCGCCCTCGCCTGGGGCCCCTGGGCCGGCTCCGGCATGGCCGCCACCCCCGAGATCGCCGACGCCCTCCGCAAGCGCGGCCTGGAACCCCTGCCCGCCGAGGAGGCGCTCACCGCCCTGGAGCGGGCCGTCGGCCGCACGGCCACCGCCGTGACCGTCGCCGACGTCGACTGGGCCCGTTTCGCCCCGACCTTCACCATCGGCCGCCCCAGCCCCCTCCTCGCCGACCTGCCCGAGGTCCGCGGAGCCGCCGGCGGCCGTCCCACCGGCGCCGACGCGGCCGAGGACACCGCCCGGGCCCTGCGCCGCACCCTCGCCCAGGCCGAACCCGCCGACCGGGACCGCACCCTCGTGGAACTCGTCCGGCGCGAAGCCGCCGCCGTACTCGGCCACGGCGGCCCCGAGGCCGTCGAACCCGGACGGGCCTTCCGCGACCTGGGCTTCGACTCCCTCACCGCCGTGGAACTGCGCGGCCGGCTGGTCCGCGCCACCGGCCTGGACCTGCCCACCACCCTCGTCTTCGACCACCCCTGCGCCCTCGACCTCGCCGGCCGGCTCCTCGCCGAACTCCTCGGCTCCGACGAGCCGCAGGAGCCGTCCACGGACTCCGCCACCCGGGCCCCCGCCGACGAGGAACCCATCGCGATCGTCGCCATGAGCTGCCGCTACCCCGGCGGCGTCCGCTCGCCCGAAGAACTGTGGCGGCTCGTCGACGAGGGCACCGACGCCATGTCCGTCTTCCCCGACGACCGCGGCTGGGACCTCGACTCCCTCTACCACCCCGACCCCGACCACCCCGGCACCACCTACGCCCGGGCCGGCGGCTTCCTCTACGACCTGGCCGACTTCGACGCCGCCTTCTTCGGCATCTCGCCCCGCGAGGCCACCGCCATGGACCCGCAGCAGCGGCTCCTCCTGGAAACCTCCTGGGAGGCCTTCGAACGCGCCGGCCTGGACCCGGCCACCGTCCGCGGCAGCCGCACCGGCGTGTTCGTCGGCTCCGGCTACCAGGACTACATCCGGCGCGGCCTCGCCGTCCCCGAAGGGGTCGAGGGCTACCTCGGCACCGGCAACGCCGCCAGCGTGGCCTCCGGACGCATCGCCTACACCCTCGGCCTCGAAGGCCCGGCCGTGACCGTGGACACCGCCTGCTCCTCCTCCCTGGTCGCCCTGCACCTGGCGGCCCGCTCCCTGCGCCAGGGCGAATGCGAACTGGCCCTCGCGGGCGGCGTCACCGTGATGTCCAGCTCCGGCGCCTTCGTCGAGTTCAGCCGCCAGCGGGCGCTCTCCGCCGACGGCCGCTGCAAGGCCTACTCCGCCGACGCCGACGGCACCGGCTGGGGCGAGGGCGCCGGCATGCTCCTGGTGGAACGCCTCTCCGACGCCCGCCGCAACGGCCACCCCGTCCTCGCCGTCATCCGCGGCTCGGCCGTCAACCAGGACGGCGCCTCCAACGGGCTCACCGCCCCCAGCGGCCGGGCCCAGCAGCTCGTCATCCGCCAGGCCCTCGCCGACGCCCGCCTGACCGCCGCCGACGTCGACGCCGTCGAGGGACACGGCACCGGAACCCGCCTCGGCGACCCCATCGAAGCCTCCGCCCTGCTCGCCACCTACGGACAGGAACGCGACGCGGACCGGCCGCTGTGGCTGGGCTCCCTCAAGTCCAACATCGGCCACACCCAGGCGGCCGCCGGAGCCGGCGGCATCATCAAGATGGTGCAGGCCCTGCGGCACGGGCTGCTCCCCAGGACCCTGCACGCCGACGAGCCCACCCCGCACGTCGACTGGACCGCCGGCGCCGTCCGGCTGCTCACCGCCCCCGTCGCCTGGGAGCCCGACGCCGACGGCCGCCCCCGCCGCGCCGGGGTCTCCTCCTTCGGCATGAGCGGCACCAACGCCCACGTCATCCTCGAGGAAGCCCCCAGGCCCGAACCCGCCCCCGAACCCGCCCCCGAACCCGGCCCCGAACCCGCCCCCGACACCGATCCGGCCGAGGCCCCCGCCCCCCGGCCCCTGTCCCCGCGGGTCACCGCGCTGCCCCTCGCCGCCCGTACCGTGCCCGCCCTGGAGGAACAGGCGGCCCGGGTCGCCGCCCTCCTGCGCGGGGCCCCCGGCACCGACCTGCGGGCGACCGGCCACGCCCTCGCCACCACCCGCACCCCCTTCGCCGAACGCGCCGTCGCCGTCGGCGAGGACCACGGGGAACTGCTCGCCGCCCTCGACGCGCTCGCCGCCGGCGCCTCCCACACCGGCGCCGTCCGCGGCACCGCGGCCGCCCCCGCCCAGCCGGTGTTCGTCTTCCCCGGCCAGGGCTCCCAGTGGCCCGGCATGGCCGTCGCCCTCCTCGACACCTCCGAGGTCTTCCGCGACCGGATCGCCGCCTGCGCCCGGGCCCTGGCCCCCCACGTCACCTGGGACCTCGAGGACGTGCTCCGCGCGGCCGACGGTGCCCCGCCACTGGAAACCCCCGACGTGGTCCAGCCCGTGCTCTGGGCCGTGATGGTCTCCCTCGCCGAACTCTGGCGCTCCTGCGGGGTCCGCCCCGCCGCCGTCGTCGGCCACTCGCAGGGCGAGATCGCCGCCGCCGTCGTCGCCGGAGCCCTCACCCTGGAGGACGGCGCCCGCCTCGTCGCCCGCCGCAGCGCCCTGCTCCTGCGCCTGTCCGGCCGGGGCGGCATGGTCTCCCTCCCGCTGCCGGAGGCCGAGGCCGCCGAACGCATCGCCGCCTGGGACGGCCGCCTCGCCCTCGCCGTCGTCAACGGCCCCCGCACCGTGGTCGTCGCCGGCGACCACGAGGCCCTGGACGAGCTCCTCGCAGCCTGCGCCGCCGACGGCGTACGCGCCAAGCGGGTCCGGGTGGACATCGCCTCGCACAGCCCCCAGGTGGAAGCCGTACGCGAGGAACTCGCCGCGGAACTGGCCGCGCTGACGCCCGCCGCGCCGACGGTCCCGTTCTGCTCCACGGTCACCGGCGAACCCCTCGACGGCGCACCCGACGCCGCCTACTGGTACGCCAACCTGCGCCACACCGTCCGCTTCGAACAGGCCACCCGGCAGCTGCTCGCCGCCGGACACCGGGTGTTCATCGAGATCAGCCCGCACCCCGTCCTCGTCCACGGGCTCCAGGACACCGTCGACGACACCCCCACGGAGACCCCCGCCGCCGTCCTGACGACCCTCACCCGGGCCGAAGGGGGCGAGCGGCGCTTCCTCACCTCCCTCGCGGAGGCCCACGCCCACGGCGTCCCCGTCGACTGGACTGGCGGGGTAGGAGAACGCACCCACCGCCCCGCACCGGGCTATCACCTGACCACGTAGCGCGTCCAGCGGCGGCGCCACTGGCTCGACGCCGCCGACACCGCCCCGGCCCCCACGGGCGCGGCGGCCGCCGACGCCGGGTTCTGGGAGGCCGTCGCCCGCGAGGACCTCACCACCCTGACCCGGGAACTGGGCATCGACGAGGACGCCACCCTGCGCACCGCCCTCCCGGCCCTCGGCGCCTGGCACCGGGGCCGCCACGAGGAGGCCGCCACCGAGGCCTGGCGCTACCGCATCACCTGGAAGCCGGTGGCCGACCCGGCCCCGCCCGCCGGCCCCGCCGGGACCTGGCTCGCCGTCGTCCCCCGCGACCTGGCCGGGGACCCCGCCGTGGACCTGGCACTGGACTCCCTCGCCGCCCACGGCGCCGAGATCGTCCGCCTGGACGTGGCGGGCGACGCCGACCGGCACTCCCTCGCGGACGCGCTGCGCGCCGCCGGCCGCACGGCCACCGGCGTCCTGTCCCTGCTCGCCCTGGACGAACGGGCGCACCCGGAGCACCCCGCCGTCCCCCTCGGCCTGGCCACCACCCTGCTGCTCGTCCAGGCACTCGGCGACGCCGGACTGGACGCCCCCCTGTGGTGCCTGACCCGCGGCGCGGTCTCCACCGGCCCCGCCGACCCCGTACGCTCCGTCCGCCAGGCGTCCGTGGCCGCCCTGGGCCGGGTCGCCGCCCTCGAACACCCCGGCCGCTGGGGCGGCCACGTCGACCTGCCCGACGATGTACGGGCCACCGACGGCCGCACCGGCCGCAGGCTGGTCGCCGCCCTCACCACGACCGGCGGCGAGGACCAGCTCGCCCTGCGCGCCGACGGGTTCCTCGCCCGCCGGATGCTCCGCGCCACCGCCGCCGGGGCACCGGACGGACCCGGCTGGCGGCCCCGCGGCACCGTCCTCGTCACCGGCGGCAC
>NZ_JBHVUQ010000202.1:0-12627 GCF_042884105.1 Streptomyces sp. NPDC058157 | reverse complement strand
CGGCCCACCGCGGGGGCCGGGGCCGCCGCCGCCGCCCCCCCGGCGGCCCCGCCCCCGCGCAGCCGGGACAGGAGCAGTTCCACGGCGTCGGCGGCGGCCCGGTCCAGGTGCAGGTCGACGGCCGTGAGCGGGGGTTCGCAGGTACGGGCCCGCGGCCCGTCGTACCGGGTGGCGACCAGCACGTCCTCGGGGACGCGCCGGCCGCTGTCGCGCACGGCGCGGACGGCGCCGACCGCGAAGACGTCCACGAGGGCGCACACGGCGTCGGTCTCCGGGTGCCCGGCCAGCAGGGCCGCGCAGGCCTCGTACCCGGCCTGCTCGCCGCCCTCCTCCGGGGCGGTCACGACGACGGGGGGCCAGCCCCCGTCGGCGGCGGCGGCGCGTTCGTAGGCGGCGCGGGCGTCGACGGAGGAGTGGCGGCTGCCGGCGCCGATGAGGAGCGCCGGACGGCGGGCCCCCTGCTCGCGCAGGTGCTCCAGCAGCAGTCCGGTGACGGCGCCGCCGCACAGGTCCACGTACGGGGCGTCCGGCCGGGCCACCTCACGGCCGAGCGCCACGTAGGGCAGTCCCCGCTCGCGCAGCCCGGCGACGGCCGGGTCGTCCTCGCCGGGCTCGACCACGACGGCGCCGTCGATGTCGAGGGAGTGCAGCGGGGATCCGGACTGCACGGGCGGGACGAGGACGAGCGCGTAGCCGTGCACCATGGCGCGCTCGGCCGCGGCGGCGGCGATCTCCATGTAGAAGCCGAGCCGGGAGGGTCCGGCGGCCACCGCGAAGGGCATGGAGGAGGCGAGCGCGATGGCCTTGGCCTCGCCGTTGCGCAGGCGCTGGGCGCGCAGGTTGGGCCGGTATCCGAGCTCGGCGGCGGTCCGCTTGATGCGTTCGCGGGTCCGGGGGTCGACCTTGCCGAGTCCGTTGAGGGCGTGGGACACGGTGGTCGGCGACACGGAGGCGGCCCGGGCCACGTCGGCGATCGTCGGCTTGCGCCGGCGGGCGCCGTCGGCGGTGCCGGAGGCGGAACTGGGCATCTGCGGAAGCGCTCCTCGCTCGGACGGCCGGGTCGGTCCCCCCATCTTCACCGAACCGCCCGCCGTCCTCCAGCCCCGCCCCGGCCGCCTCCTGCCGCCTCCGGGTCAGCGGTACCGGTAGACGATCCGGCCGCGGGTGAGGTCGTACGGGCTCAGCTCCACGAGCACGCGGTCCTCGGGCAGGATCTTGATGTAGTTCTTCCGGATCTTCCCGCTGATGTGCGCGAGCGCTTGGTGCCCGTTCTGGAGCTGCACCTTGAAGGTCGCGTTGCGCAGGCACTCGACGACGGTGCCTTCGACTTCGATGCCCTTGGCTGTTCTCGGCAATGTATTCCGTTTCTCTCGGTTCAGGTGGGTCCTGCGTGCGGCGCCGACTCCTTCGAGGAGGGCGGTGCCCGCCGTGTCGGCCGCGTCCGCTTCGGCCCGGACGGAGGTGATCCCCGGCCGGTGCGGCGACCTGGGGGAGGAAGCGTGCGAGAGCGCCGGGGGCGGTGGGGGTCGGTCACGGCCCAGCGCACACTACCGGGCGGCCGCTCCCCGCCCAACCGGTTTTCCGGGGGCGGTACGGCGGCGGCGCCCCCCGGCAGCCGGCACTCCGGAAAAAGTTTTCCACTGATGTCTATCGAACGGCCATCCACTGGGAATGCTGCGTGTGTTCTCCCGCCCCGGCCCGACGCTCCGTCAGCTTCCCGCCCGGGCGGGCCTTCCGTACTGAGCCCTCGGGAGGTAACACGCCATGCACTCCATCCCCGCCGCACCCCCCGCACCCACCCGCCGCGGTCTCCTCGCCGGTCTCGGGCTGGCCGCCGCCACCCCGCTGCTCCTCGGCGGCGCCCCCCGCCCCGCGCTCCCCCGGCCCGCCCGGCCGCCCGCCCCCGGCGGGGGGACGGTCCTGCTCCGCCGGGCCTCCCTGGTGCTGACCATGGACCCCGCCCTCGGCAGCGGTCCCCTCGGCGTCCTCCGGAACGCCGACGTCCTGATGCACGACGGGGCGATCGCCGCCGTCGGCAGCTCGCTGGCGGCGCCCCCCGGCGCCCGGGTGGTGGACAGCTCGGGCAAGCTGGTCATGCCGGGGTTCGTCGACACCCACAACCACCTCTGGCAGGCGATGTTCCGGGGCGGCTGCAGCGACCGGGACCTGTTCGGCTGGTTCCGGGCCTGTACCGATCCCCAGCGCGGCCTGCTGACCCCCGACGCCCTGCACAGCTTCGTCCGGCTGGCCGCCCTCGACGCCGTGCAGTCGGGCGTGACCACGCTGGTCGACTGGGTGGACATCTTCTCGTACGACCTCGTCGAGAGTTACTTACGGGCCCTGGCCGGCACCGGCCTGCGGTTCACCTACGCCCTCTACCCGCCGGCCCCCGACGGGGCGCTGGCGGCGAAGGTGAAGAAGGAGCTCGTCGACCCGGTCCCGCTCGGCTCCTTCCAGGTCGCCACCCACGCGGCCCGCGCCGCCGAGGCCGACAACCGCGCCCACTGGGAGCTGGCCCAGGAGCTGGGGGTCATGCTCAACTCCCATGTGCTGGAGCGCCCGGAGATGCGCGCCGACGACCCCGTCGGCGTCCTGGCCGACATCGGCGCGCTGGGCCCCCGGCTGCTGATGAACCACGCGATCCACCTGACGGACGCGGAGGTCGCCGCCGTCGCCGAACGCGACGTGCGCCTGGCCCACTGCCCGCTCAGCAACATGCGGCTGGCCTCCGGCATCATGCGGCTGTCGGACCTCGGGCGCCGGGGCGTCAAGGTCGGCCTCGGCCTGGACGGCGGCACCAACGACACGTCCGACTTCCACGCGCTCATGAAGACGGCCATCGGCCTGCAGCGCGCCCGGTCGACCGAGGCCGACGTCTTCCCGCAGGTCGAGGACGTCCTGCGGATGGCCACCCTGGGCGGCGCCGAGGTCCTCGGCATCGCGGACCGGGTCGGTTCGCTGACCCCCGGCAAACGGGCCGACCTGCTGGTCGTCGACCCGGCCGCGCTGAACTTCGCACCGCGCTTCGACTGGATCGGGCAGATCGTCTTCAACGGGCGCCCCGAGAACGTCGACGCCGTGTTCGTGGACGGACGGCCGCTGAAACTGGGCGGGCGGCTGGTCGACGTCGACACGGCGCGGGTGGTCCGCGAGGCCGAGACGGCGGCCGCCCGGCTGCGTTCGGCGTAGCGGGGCGCCTGGAGGGAGCGTCGCGCCGCTCCCGCGCCCGCGCGCCCGATCCCCCCGCCGGACTTACGATGACGCTAGGCCGTGTGTCTGGGATCGGGCCTGCTCAGGCCTGATCCGAAAGGCCCGGCCCGCAGGACTCGGGGCAGTCGACGGCCGGTCTCTGGCCGGCGGGAAGCGGGCACCCATGGCTGAGCGGCTCAAGAAGTCCGGGCTGATCGGCGAGCTCTCGGCGGAGTTCGCGGGGACCATGATCCTGATCCTCTTCGGCGTCGGTGTGGTGGCCCAGGTGGTCGCCGGCGGCGGCCTCACCACTCCGCCGGGCGGCCTCGGCAACCACGACAGCATCGCCTGGGCCTGGGGCCTCGGCGTCACCCTCGGCGTGTACGTCGCAGCCCGGCTGAGCGGTGCGCACCTCAACCCCGCGGTGACGGTCGCGCTCGCGGCGTTCAAGGGGTTCCCGTGGAAGCACGTGGCCCCGTACGCGCTGGCCCAGACGGCCGGCGCCTTCGTGGCGGCCCTCATCGTGCGCTGGAACTACTCCGAGGCGCTGGCGAAGGTCGACCCCACCCACACCATCAAGACGCAGGGCGTGTTCTCCACGCTGCCGGCGAACGGCAATCCCAACCTGCCGGTCACCGAATGGGGCGCGCTGCGCGACCAGGTCATCGGCACCGCGATCCTGATGCTGCTGATCCTCGCGGTGACGGACCTGCTCAACACTCCGCCCGGCGCCAACCTCGGGCCGTTCATCGTCGGCCTCATCGTGGTGGCGATCGGCATGGCCTTCGGCACCGACGCGGGCTACGCCATCAACCCGGCCCGTGACTTCGGCCCGCGCCTGGCGAGCTTCCTCACCGGGTACGGCGGGGCGTGGCGCGACCAGTACGGGAACTTCTACTTCTGGGTGCCCATCGTCGGTCCGCTGATCGGCGGCCTGCTGGGCGCGGGTCTGTACAAGTTCTTCATCGGCCGGTACCTGCCGACCGCCGAGCCGGAGCCCCCCGGGCGCGTGCCGGCCCCGGACGAGAGCTGATCCGACCCGCGAGGACGGGCCCAAGAGAGGCGGCAACCCATGGCTGACTTCGTCGGCGCAGTGGACCAGGGCACCACCAGCACCCGTTTCATGATCTTCGACCACGCGGGCAGCGAGGTGGCCAGGCACCAGCTGGAGCACTCCCAGATCCTGCCCCGCTCGGGGTGGGTCGAGCACGACCCGGTCGAGATCTGGGAACGCACCAACTCCGTGATCCAGAACGCCCTGCGGCACGGAAACCTTTCCGCGACCGACCTGGCGGCCATCGGCATCACCAACCAGCGCGAGACGACCGTCGTCTGGGACCCGCGCACCGGCCGCCCCTACTACAACGCCATCGTCTGGCAGGACACCCGCACCGACTCCATCGCCGCGGCGCTGGAACGCTCGGGGCAGGGTGACGTGATCCGGCGCAAGGCGGGCCTGCCGCCGGCGACCTACTTCTCCGGCGGCAAGATCCAGTGGATCCTGGAGAACGTCGACGGGGTCCGCGAGGCCGCCGAGCAGGGGCACGCCCTGTTCGGGAACACCGACTGCTGGGTGCTGTGGAACCTCACCGGCGGCCCCGACGGGGGCATCCACGCCACCGACGTCACCAACGCCAGCCGCACCATGCTGATGGACCTGGAGACCCTCGACTGGGACGACGAGCTGCTGGGCTTCTTCGGCGTCCCGCGGGCGATGCTGCCCACCATCAACCCCTCCTCCCACCCCGAGGCGTACGGGCACGCCCGCTCCTCCCGCCCCCTGCGGGCCGCCATCCCCATCACCGGGGTCCTCGGCGACCAGCAGGCGGCCACCGTCGGACAGGTCTGCTACGCCCCGGGCGAGGCCAAGAACACCTACGGCACCGGCAACTTCCTGGTGCTCAACACCGGCACCGAGCTGGTCCGTTCGCAGCACGGCCTGCTGACCACGGTGGCGTATCAGTTCGCCGGCCAACCCGCCGTCTACGCCCTGGAGGGATCCATCGCGGTGACCGGCTCCGCGGTGCAGTGGCTGCGCGACCAGCTGAAGATCATCACCGATGCCGCCGAGACCGAACGCCTGGCCTCCACCGTCGAGGACAGCGGCGGCATCTACTTCGTACCCGCCTTCTCCGGCCTGTTCGCCCCGTACTGGCGCTCCGACGCCCGCGGCGCGATCGTCGGGCTCGCCCGCTACCACGACAACGGCCACCTGGCCCGGGCCACCCTGGAGGCCATCTGCTACCAGAGCCGTGACGTGGTGGAGGCCATGGAGCAGGACTCCGGCGTCCACCTGGACGTGCTCAAGGTGGACGGCGGCGTGACCGCCAACGACCTGTGCATGCAGATCCAGGCCGACGTCCTCGGCGTGCCGGTCAGCCGGCCGGTCGTCGCCGAGACGACCGCGCTCGGCGCGGCCTACGCCGCGGGACTGGCGACGGGGTTCTGGCGGGACACGGACGAACTGCGCACCCACTGGCAGGAGTCGAAGCGCTGGGAGCCCCAGTGGTCCGAGGACCGGCGGGAGGAGGGCTACGCGGGCTGGAAGAAGGCCGTGGAGCGCACCCTCGACTGGGCCAAGGTCGAGTAGCCGTACGACCGGATGCCGGGGCGGGCCGCGAAGGGCCCGCCCCGGCGCCGCGCCGCGGTGTCAGGGGCGGCGCAGACGGGTGGCCAGGACGGCCATCGCCGCCATCAGCGCGGGCAGCACCAGCATCGCCCACCGCAGGGTCGTCGCCTCCGCCAGCGCGCCGATGACCGGCGGGCCCGCCAGGAAGCCGACGTAGCCCACCGCCGAGACGGCGGCGATGGAGGAGCCGGTGCGCTCGGGCCGCAGCCCGGCGGCGTGGGCGAAGACAAGCGGGATGACGGCGGCCATGCCCAGCCCCAGCAGCCCGTAGCCGACGAAGCCCGCCGCCGTCGTGGCCACCAGGATCGGGACGAGGGCCCCGGCTCCGGCGACCGCGGCGCACAGCAGCGTGAAGCGGACGGTGCCGAGGCGGGCGCGCAGCCGGTCGGCGGTGAGCCGGCCGGCCACCATGCCGGCGGAGAAGACGGCGTAGCCCAGGCCCGCCGCGCCCGGTGATGCCCCGGTCTCCTCCTTCAGGTAGACCGCGCCCCAGTCGTTGACCACCCCCTCCCCCATCAGCGCGCAGAACGCCACCAGGCCCGGGATCCACAGGCCGGGCCCGGGCAGGGCCAGCAGGGGGTCGCGCCGCGCGGGGCCCCCGGCCGACGGCGGGTCGGGGGCCAGGGCGGTGGCCGCCGCGCCCGCCACCGCCAGTAGGACGAGGGCCGCCACCGTGAAGTGCGCCCGGATGCCGATCCCGGCGGTGGCGGCCAGTCCGCCCGCCGTGGCGCCGGTGATGCCGCCGAGGCTGAACATGGCGTGGAACCCGCCGAGGACGGGGCGTCCGTAGGCGCGTTCGACGAGGACGCCCTGGGTGTTCATCGCGACGTCGACGGCCGTGTTGCCGCACGCGAACAGGGCCAGGGCCAGCGTGAGCACGGCCAGGTCCGGGACGTGGGGCAGGCTCGCGAGGGCGCCCAGGTAGGCGGCCATGCCCACGCACAGGACCGTGCGGCTGCCGTACCGGGCGACCAGGCCGCCGACCAGCGGCAGCCCGAGGAAGGCGCCGCCGCTCAGGCCGACGAGGGCCACGGCCAGTTCCCCGGCGGACAGGTCCAGCCGGCTCTGGACGGCGGGGACCCGGGCCGCCCAGGTGGCGAAGGCGGCTCCGGTGACGAAGAAGACCGCGCAGACGGCGACCCGCATCGTCCGCGGGCTCCGGCCGCCGTTCCGCTCTCCGTCGCGGCTCCGGGGCCGGTCGCGGGCCGCCGGTGCCGTCCGGCCGTCCGCGATACCGGGCTCGGGCTCGTCGCGCATCCGCTCGGTCCCCTGTCGTCGTGTCACCGCGCCGCGTCGGCCGTCCGCCGGGTCAGGGCGATCAGCGCATCCCGTTCCTCGACAAGGACCTTGTACAGGACTTCGGCGTAGCGCCGCATCGTCGCCCGGTCGTTGGGCGGCCCGAAGGAGCTGAAGCTCTGGCCCAGCACCAGGCGGCGCAGGCAGATCTCCTCGCTCACGGGGTACTGCGCGGGATCGTAGTGGTGTCCGGGCCGGGCGTGTCCGCAGCTCCAGGGGCAGCCCCGGCCGTAGCCGCGCAGGTCCCGGAAGAGGGTCTGCCCGGGGACGGGCTGCGGCTGCCAGCGCATGATGTGCAGGCCCTCGGCGTTCACCGCCCGGGCGAGGGCGTCGCGGAAGGCGGCGACGGGCAGGCCGTCGAGGCCGAGTTCCTCGGGCATGACCAGCAGCGGGTAGAAGAAGTACACGTGCGTGCGGTCCTCGGGGACGGCCGGCGTACGGATGCCGGGCACGCCGGCGAGGGCACGCGTGAGCGCGGCGCCGTTGGCCTGCCGGGCGAGGGACATCTGCGGCAGCCGGGTGAGCTGGGAGCGGGCGAAGGCGGCGGCGAGGACGTCGATGCGGTAGTTCCAGCCCATGATGCGGGCGTTGTAGTCGCGGCTCTGGCCGGGGAGTTCCTCGCCGAACATCAGCACCCGCCGGGCCAGCCGGTGCTGTTCCTCGTCGCGGGTGGCGAACAGCCCGCCCTCGCCGAGGGCGGAGAGGGTCTTGGACCCGTTGAGGCTGGCGCCGCTCATCGCGCCCAGCGACCCGACCGGGCGGCCCCGGTACTCGGCGCCGTGGGCCTGGGAGGCGTCCTCGATCAGGACGAGGCCGCGGCGGTCGGCGATCTCGCGCAGGGCGTCGTGGTCGGCGGGCAGGCCGTTGAGGTCCACGGCGACGAGGGCACGGGTCCGGTCGGTGATCCGTTCCTCGATCCGGGCCGGGTCGATGGTGAAGGTCTCGGCTTCGGTGTCCACGAACACCGGGATCGCGTTGGCCTGGAGCACGCAGGAGGCCGAGGCCAGGAAGGTGTCGGCCGGCACGAGCACCTCGTCCCCGGGCTCCACCCCGGCGGCCGCGATCGCCATGTGCAGGGCGGCCGTGCCCGAGTTGGCGGCGAGCACGTAGGGCATGCCGGTGAACTCGGCCCAGGCTTCCTCCAGTTCGCGGACGGTGCGCATGGGCCAGTGCCAGGGGGTCGCCTGGTCGAGGGCGTCGAGCACGGCCTTGCGGTCGGCATCGGTGACCTGCGGCCAGGGAGCCACTTCGCTCCCGGCCAGCAGCGGGGTCCCTCCGTCCACGGCTAGCACGTCCCGGCCTCCTCCCGGACCCCGGCGGCGGCACCCGCCGTCAGCCTGCGGCGGGGCGGTGCCTCACGGCGGAACACCGCCCGGGCGGAGGGCACCTCGGGGAAGGCGCCGAGCAGGGCGGCCAGGGCCGTGAGCCCCTCGGTCAGCGGGACGCGCGGGGCGAAGCCCAGTTCCGTCAGACGGGTGACGTCCGCGAGGAGGGTGAAGCTGTCGGCCAGGCTCGAGGTGTCGGCGTCCAGCAGCGCCGGGCGGCCGGTCGCCGCGCCCACCGCTCCGGCCAGTTCGCGCATCGAGACGGCGGTGCCGGTGCCCAGGTTGTAGGTCTCGCCGTCGGCGCCGCGGGCGGCCAGGAACAGCATGGCCCGGCACAGGTCCTCGACGTGGATGAAGTCGCGGCGTTTGAGGTCGAGGTCGCCGACCACCGGGATGGGCCGTTCGTTGAGGTGCCACCGCAGGAACTGCGAGACCTCGCCGCCCGCGCGGCGCGGGTCCTCGCCGGGACCGTAGACGACGAAGGACCGGCCGATGACGACGGGCAGTCCGGCCGTCGCGTACAGGCTGCGCAGGGTCAGCTCGCCGGAGAGCTTGGAGGCGCCGTACGGCAGGAAGGGCCGCGTGGGGTGGTCCTCGCCGATCGGGCTGTGGAGCGGGGTGCCGTAGACGATGGCGGAGGAGAGGTAGACGAGGCGGCGCACACCCAGTTCCAGGCAGGCGTTGCCGACGTTGCAGGTGCCGAGGGCGTTGAGCTGGAAGTCGCGGCGGGGGTCGGCGACCGACTCGGTCCCGCTGGCGTTGCCCGCCAGGTGGAACACGGCGTCGGCACCCTGCAGCGCCAGTAAGGTCTCGCCGTAGTCGCGCAGGTCGGCGCGGACGTGGGAGACGCCGGGCAGGGCCTCGAGTTCGGCGGGGAGGGGGGCGTGGTCGACGACGGTGACCTGGCGGGACAGGAGGCTGAGGGCCGTGACGAGGTGCCGGCCGACGAAACCGGCTCCGCCGGTGACGGCCACGGACGCGTAGGGGGTTTCGGGGATGTGGGGACCGTGGTGCACGATCGCTCCATTCGAGGTTCAGGGCGAGGGAGTGGACGGGCACGGGCGCCCGCCGGCCGGTGGTCACCCGGGGCGCACCCGCCTGCCGCCGCGCACCCGGCGGTGCGCTCGAAACGGCGGTGCTGTTCAACCCTGGCCCGGACCGCGGTGACGCTCACGCACCTGATCGGTTACGGCTCGACCAGTTGACCACGCGGCCTCCCCGGGGGCGCAAGGGGGGCCGGGGAGACTGGCCGAGACTGCCCGCCTTCCGGCCGTACGGCGGCCAGAGGAGCGGAGCCGGTACGTTTCCGCGACCGCCTAGGGCGGAGGGGCAGGCTCCGCCCGAACCGGAAGGGTGACGGGGGCTCGGCACGGCGGGCCCGGATGGCCGGTTCCCCGGGGCTCGGCCGGGCCGACTCCCCTGCTCCTCACGCCCGCTGACGGAGGGTCCCGTCTCGCTCCCCGAGTCACCCTTGAGGGCGGGCACCCACCCCTGACCTGCGATGTCTCGTATCTCAAGACCGCCGGGTCCGCCATCCGGTCACGCCCTTGCCGGGGAGGCCGCAGCCGGGCAACTATTCCTATCAATCCGATGGGAAAGGTGGGGATCGGATGCCGTCCTCGGCCCGCGCCCTCCCCGCGCCTCCCGGCAGCCGGCCCCGCGCCGCCCTACGACCTCCCGGAGCAGCCGACATGACCACCGCCGTTCCCTCCGACGCACGGCGCCGCGCGCTGCTGCGGACCGCCCGCGACGTGGCGGACGACCTGGCCGCGGACGCCATAGCCCGCGACCAGGCGGGCGAGCCGCCGGCCGACGAGACCGCCCGGCTGCGCGAGGCGGGCCTGCCCGCGGCCCTCACCCCGCCGAGGTCGGGCCGCGGGACCGACTGGCGAACCGGATGCGCCGTCATACGCGAGGTGTCCGCGGCGGACGGCTCGATCGGCGAGCTGCTCGCCCGGCACTACGCGCACACGTGGAGCGGACGGTTCTACGCCACGGACCAGCTCGCCGCCGCCCTCGAGGAGGAGTCGGCGCGCGGACAGTGGCTGTGGACCGGCGCGGTCCACCCGCCCGCGCCCCACGAGGACACCGGCCGGCCGGACCTGACGCTGCGGCCGCGGGCGACGGGCCACGTACTGGAGGGGCGCCGCCCCGTGGACACGGCGGTGGCCACCGCCGACCAGATCCTGGTGGACGCGGTGTGCGCCGCGACGGGCGACGTCCTGGTCGTGCGCGTCCCGCCCGGCGCGCGCGGGGTGCACGTCGAACCGGCCCGCGGCCGCCTGGGGCAGCGGGTCGCCGGCGCGGGCGAGGCCGTCTTCGACCGCGTCGCCGTCCCGCCCGGGCAGGTGCTGGGCCGCCGGCCGCGCGACGAGGAGTCGGCCGCGCCCTTCACGGCGCTGGCCGAGCCGGCACTCCGGCTCGCCCTCTGTCACGTCGGCCTCGGCATCGCGGAGGGCGCCCTCGGCGAGACCCGCGACCTCAGCCGCAGCGGCCGCGCCCACCGGCTGCCCGGCGAGGACCCCGACCTCTTCCTGGCGTACGGGGAACTGGCCTCCGCCGCCCAGACCGCCACCGCCGTGGCCGACCGGGCGACGGAGGTGATGGCGCAGGCCCTCGACGCCGGCGCGCGGCTCGACGCGGAGGAGGCGGCGGCCGTCGCCGCCCTGGTCGCCACGGCCGAGACCGTCACCTCGAAGGCCGCCCTGCACATCACCGCCCGGGTGCTGGAGTTCGCCGACGCCCCGGGCCTCGACCGGTTCTGGCGCAACGCCCGCGTCCTGACCTCCCAGCGCCCGGCCGCGCACCGGCTGCGCTCCATCGGCGAGCACTACCTCAACGGCTCGCACCGCCCGATGGCGGGCGCCTTCCGCTGACCCGCGCGCCGGGCGGGGACCGGATCGCGCCCCGGGGGCGGCGGCGCACCCGTGCGGGACGCCGGCCGGCCCCGTACGCGATACTGTCGGCATGCGGATCTCAGCCAGGGCGGACTACGCGGTACGTGCCGCACTGCAGCTCGCCGCATCCCAGGACGAGGACGAGCCGCTGAAGGCCGAGGCCATCGCCGAGGCCCAGGACATCCCGCACAAGTTCCTCGAGGGCATCCTCGGCGACATGCGCCGGGGCGGGCTCGTCACCAGCCGGCGCGGCGGCAACGGCGGCTACCGGCTGGCCAGGCCCGCCGCGTCCATCAGCATCGCCGACGTCATCCGCGTCGTGGACGGGCCGCTCGTCTCGGTGCGCGGGGTCCGCCCACCGGACCTCTCCTACACCGGCCCGGCGGAGTCCCTGCTCCCTCTGTGGATCGCCCTGCGCGCCAACGTCCGGGAGATCCTCGACGGGGTGTCCCTCGCCGACGTCGCCTCCTGCGAGCTGCCCGCCGGGGTGTCCGCCCTGGCCCACACCCCGGGCGCCTGGGCCAACCCCTGACCGTCCCGGCCCCTGACCCCAGCGACCCCCTGACCCCCTGACCCACCTGCACGTTCTCGGATTGCGAGACGGCGGCGTCCACCATCCGGTCACCCCCTTGGGGCGGGTACCCCCGTCTGCCAATATGCCTACCAACCAGGTGGGAAAACTAGGAATCCAGGGGAGGCGACCCATGCGCACACCGCACCGTGCGGGACGGACGCCGTCCCTGATCTCCCGCCGGCACATCGACCTGGCCCGTACCGCCAGCGCCATCTGTCAGCTTTCCTGACACCGCTCCCGGCCCGGATCCACGGGCGGAGCAGCAGCCGTACGGCGGGCCACCGCGCGCCCACCATGCGGACACCGCTCTCACCTTCCGGTCCACCCGGGCCCCGCCGCCGCGCTCCCGCAGCCGACGGCCGGGCCCCGTGCACGCCGATGCCCCTCGACGCCCGTCGCCGCACCGCACCGCATCTCCCCGCAACCCATCCCCCGAAAGGACACCCCCGTGTCTGCCGCAAGATCGCTCACCGCCCTTCGCGCCCTCGCCGTCACCGCCGCGCTCCCCCTGCTGCTCACCGCCTGCGGCTACGGTTCCGAGGCCAAGAAGGAGGAGCCCAAGGCGGCGGGCGCCTCCGCCGAGGGTGCCAAGGCGCTCTCCGCGTCCGAGGTCCGCATCGGCTACTTCCCGAACCTGACGCACGCCACCGCGCTGGTCGGCCTCCAGGAAGGCATCATCGCCAAGGAGCTCGGCGGCACCCAGATCAAGCCGCAGAC
>NZ_JBHVUQ010000201.1:0-12642 GCF_042884105.1 Streptomyces sp. NPDC058157 | reverse complement strand
ATCTTGGGGGTGCGGGCCGCCCCCGGGTTAACGGTGTATGGGCGGGTGGGGGAGCAGCCCCGCTGGGCGGCCGCGCTCACGGGGCGCCCGGGGGGAGGAACGGGAGGCCCGCCGGGGCTCCGGACTCGATCAGCCGCAGCAGCGCAGCGGTGTCCGCGTGCTCCTCGATCAGGTCACCGAGGAGGTCCAGCTGCTCCTCCCGCAGCGCGGCGAACGACGTGTCCGGCGCCGGGACGAAGCGGCGCCCCGCGGCCGCGGCCACCTCGCGGAGGAACGCCCGGCGGAAGCCGTCCGACTCCAGCGAGCCGTGCCAGTGCGTGCCCCACACCGACCCCACCCGGCACCCGTCCAGGAACGGCTCCCCGCCCAGGACTTCGGCCACCCCGTGGTGGATCTCGTACCCGGAGACCTCCTCGCCCAGCGCCGTGCCGACCGGCCGCGCCAGGGTCTTCTCCACCGCGAACCGCACCCGCACCGGCAGCAGGCCGAGGCCCTCCACCTCGCCCGCCCGGGACTCGACGTCGTCCGAGATCCGCTCGCCCAGCGCCTGGAACCCGCCGCAGATGCCCAGCACCGGGCGGCCCTCCGCGGCGCGCCGGGCCAGCGCGTCGGCCAGGCCCCGTTCCCGCAGCCACTCCAGCGCCTTCACCGTGCCGCGCGTGCCCGGTACGACGACCAGGTCCGCGTCGGCCAGTTCCTCGGCCCGGTCCACGAACCGCACGACCACGCCCGGTTCCGCCGCGAGCGCGTCGACGTCGGTGAAGTTCGACATCAGCGGCACCGCGCACACCGCGACCCGCAGCACGTCCGCCCCGACCGGCGGGGCGACGACCGACTCGCGGACCGCGCCGCGCAGCGAGACCCGCAGCCCGTCCTCCTCGTCGATGCCCAGCCCGTGCCGGAACGGGAGGACGCCGTACGTCCCCCGGCCGGTGAGGGAGCGCAGCATCTCCATGCCCGGCTCCAGCAGGGACACGTCACCGCGGAACTTGTTGACCATGTACCCGGCGATCAGCGACTGGTCCTCCGGCGACAGCAGGGCCGTCGTCCCGAAGAAGGAGGCGAAGACGCCGCCCCGGTCGATGTCGCCGACGACGACCACCGGGAACCGCGCGGCCCGCGCGATGCCCATGTTCACGATGTCGGTCCGGCGCAGGTTGATCTCGGCCGGACTGCCCGCCCCCTCGCAGATCACGGCGTCATACGTGCCCCGCAGCTGCTCCAGGCAGTCCGTGACGATCCCGAGGAGCTGTTCCTGCCGCCCGCCGTGGTAGCCGCGGGCGCTCATCTCGCCCACCGGCTTGCCCAGCAGCACCACCTGGCTGCTGCGGTCACTGCCGGGCTTGAGCAGGACCGGGTTCATCAGCGCCGTCGGCTCCACCCGCGCGGCCTGCGCCTGCATCGCCTGCGCGCGGCCGATCTCCGCGCCCTCGCGGGTCACGAAGGAGTTCAGCGACATGTTCTGCGCCTTGAACGGGGCCACCTTCACGCCCTGGCGGGCCAGCCAGCGGCAGATGCCCGCCGTGACCACGCTCTTGCCCGCGTCGGAGGTCGTCCCCGCGACCAGCAGTCCGCCGCCGCGCCCCGTACCGCTCATGCCCGACCCCTCTTCCTCTTCGCCGAAGCCGAAGCTGTCGCCGTCGCCGTCGCCGTCGCCGTCGCCGCGCACCGGACCGCCACGCAGGCGCCCAGCGCCAGCCAGGTCACCCGCCGCGACAGCCGTACCGCCCGTTCGATGTCCGCGACCTCCACCGGCCGCCCCCGCTCCCCGTTGAGCACGGCCCGGTGCTCGACCCGTCCCGCGTAGGAGAGGGTCCCGCCCAGCCGGACGCCGAGCGCCCCGGCGAAGGAGGCCTCGACCGGTCCGGCGTTGGGGCTGGGGTGGGCGGCGGCGTCCGCCCGCCAGGCCCGCAGCGCTCCGCGCCGGTCGGGGCCGGCGGCGACGGCGGCGAGGGCCGTCACCCGGGCCCCGGGCCAGCCGGCGAGGTCGTCCAGGCGGGCGGAGGCCCAGCCGTAGCGCAGGTAGCGGGGCGACTTGTGCCCGACCATCGCGTCCAGGGTGTTCACGGCACGGAAGGCCAGCAGCCCGGGCACCCCGGCGACGGCCCCCCACACCAGGGCCCCGACGACCGCGTCGGAGGTGTTCTCCGCGACGGACTCCACGACGGCCCGGGCCATCTGCTGCCCGTCCAGAGCCTGGGGGTCGCGCCCGCACAGGTGGGGGAGGCGTTCGCGGGCCACGTCGGCGTCCCCGGCGGCGAGCGCCCCGCCGATGGCGCGGGCCTCCCGGCCGAGGCTGGTGCCGCCGACGACGGCCCAGGTGGCGGCGGCGGTCAGGGCGATCCGGGCGGCCGCGGGCCGGGAGCGCACGGCGCGCGCGCCCAGCGCTCCGACGGCGGCGGCCGCGCCGGCGCATACGAGGGTGTGCAGGACGCCCCGGGCGCGGTCGTCGCGCCACAGGGCGCGCTCCACGGCGGCGGCGGCTCGTCCGAAGGCGGCCACGGGGTGCCCGCGGCGCGGATCCCCGAGGATCCGGTCGCCGATCAGGCCCGCCGTGACGCCGTACGCGAAGACGCGGTCGGCACGCATGGTGGCAGGTATGTCCTCACTCAGGGTCCGCGCCCTGGTTCGACGTGTCCGGCGGCGAGAGTTCCTGGCTCCCGGGGCGCACGCGCCGCGTGCGTTCCCCGGTGACAGTGGCGGGACCGCGCCGGATTCGCACCGGACTTCCTCTCCATGCCGCCGTATTGGCTCGGGCAGTCCACCACGCTCCGCGAACGCCCGTCAACTTGCCGTTGACCTGCGGTGGGACGGGGGAGGACCGGCGGGCGGCCGGGGGCGGCCGGGGCCGCGGGTACGCGAAAACTCCCCCCGGGGATGCCCGGGGGGAGCCTTCGTACGTGGTGCCGCCGCGCGGAGACGGGGTGGGTCTCAGGCGACGATCAGGTAGATCCCGTAGGCCACGGCCGCCGCGCAGAGCGCGAAGCAGGCGTAGGCGCCGCTGCGGGCCAGGGCGGCGGTGCCGCCCTGCTCGGTGGCGGCCTCGTGCTTGGAGAGGCCCACCAGGCCCAGGCTGAACAGGGCCACGAGGGCGACGGTCGCGGAGAGGCTGACCCCGAAGACGGAGCCGAGTGCTGCCCAGTCGATCTTCATACTGCCGATTCCTCTGTCGTTCTCGGGATCAGACCGCGGCGGCCGGAGCCGTCGGGGCCTGCGGGTTCGCCGTGGCGGCCGGGATGGTGGCCTTGAGGTCCTCGTCGGTCACCGCGGCGGTGGTGCCGGCGGCCGGGGGGACGGCCACGGCGGCGATGGCGGTGGTGACCACGCCGGGCTGCTCGGCCTCTTCGGCGGCGGCCCCGTTGACGTTGGTGTGGTCGACGACCTGGCGGCGCGAGATCAGCCAGATGGCCACGCAGGAGGCCACGAGGAAGAGGGCGACGGCGGCGACGCCGATGTCACCGGTGCGCATGACCAGCTCGGCGCCCGCGGAGACCAGGGCGGCGGCCGGCAGGGTCAGGCCCCACGCGACGAACATGCGGGTGGCGGTGGACCAGCGGACCACACCGCCCTTGCGGCCCAGGCCCGCGCCCATCACCGCGCCGGAGCAGGCGTGGGTGGTGGAGAGGGAGAAGCCGAGGTGGGAGGAGGCCAGGATGACGCTCGCGGCGGAGGTCTGGGCGGCGAAGCCCTGCTGCGGGTGCAGGTCGGTCAGGCCGCTGCCCATGGTGCGGATGATGCGCCAGCCGCCCAGGTAGGTGCCCATCGCGATCGCCATGCCGGCGGAGACGATGACCCAGACCGGGGGGTTCGAGCCGGGGGCGAGGGCGCCGCCGGCGACCAGGGCCAGGGTGATGATGCCCATCGTCTTCTGCGCGTCGTTGGTGCCGTGCGCGAGGGAGACGAGACCGGCGGAGGCGATCTGACCCGCCTTGTAGCCCTTGGCGGAGGTCTTCTCGCCGACCTTGCCGTTCAGCTTGTACGTGACCTTGGCGGCCAGCATCGAGGCCACACCGGCCACGATCGGCGCGGCGACGGCGGGGATGAGCACCTTGGTGACGACGACGCTGCCGTTGACCGCGCCGAGGCCGGCGGAGGCGACCGCGGCACCGATCAGGCCGCCCATCAGGGCGTGCGAGGAGCTGGAGGGCAGTCCGACCAGCCAGGTGACCAGGTTCCAGAGGATCGCGCCGACGAGCGCGGCGAAGATCACTTCAGGCTGGATGCCCTGTTCGTTGACGAGACCCTTGGAGATCGTCTTGGCGACCTCCACGGACATGAACGCGCCGACGAGGTTGAGCACGGCGGACATGGCCACCGCCGTCTTGGGCTTGAGGGCGCCGGTCGAGATGGTGGTGGCCATCGCGTTGGCCGTGTCGTGGAAACCGTTCGTGAAGTCGAACACGAGAGCGGTGATGATCACGATCCCGAGGAGAAGCGTTATGTGCTCCATTTACCCAGGCTTCTGTTTGGCGTCAGTGGCTCGCCGACCGTAGGCAACCTGGGTGAACGGAAGATGAACTGACTCGGGCGGGGTGGTGTCCCTTCCAGGCCTCCCATCAGGCCCTTCGTCCCGATTCTTTCGTAGTTATCGGCATTCATGCACGTCAGGACCGGGTAAACGGAACCTTCCGGAGGGCCGCCCGGGCCCGTTCCCGGCCCCCGGCGCGGCGGGGAAAGAGAGCTAGATCACTCCGCCCCGGCGCCCGCGTCCGCCGGGCCTTCCGGTGGCCCCCCGACCCCGGCGCCCCGACACTGGAGCGGTGCGTACCGCCACTGCGACGGCCGCTGCCGTCACCACGACCCTGATCGGTGCCGGAGCGGCCGCGGCCCTGGCCGGCCGGTACGCCGCCGACGCCGCCCTCCGGTCCGAACCGGGCCGCCCGCTGCCCGGCGGCCCCCGGCTGAGCGTCCACTCCGCCGACGGCGACCGGGTGGTCCTCACCCGCTCGCTGGCCTCCCTGCGCCCCGGCGTCCACGGCCTGACCGCCCCCGGGATCCACGCGGCCGTCGGCCCGGTCCTCGACGGGGTCCCGCACGACCCGGCCACCGTCGTGCGCCGCCTCCTGCGCGTCAGCCACGGCGCCCTCGACCCCGGCACCCGCGTCACCCTCACCCCGCAGGTGTACTCGGGCAACCCGCGCACCGCCCTCGGCCTGGAACACGCCGACGTGGACGTCCCCGGGGAGCTCGGCGCGCTCCCGGCCTGGTTCCTGCCGGGCGCCCGCCAGACCTGGGTGATCACCGTCCACGGCCTCGGCGCCGGCCGGGAGCACCCGATGGTGGTCATGCCCTTCCTGCACCGCCTGCGCCTGCCGGTGCTCTCCCTCGGCTACCGCGGCGACCTCGGCGCCCCCGCCTCCCCGGACGGCCTCGGCCACCTCGGCGAGTCCGAGTGGCGGGACCTGGACGCCGCCATCCGCTACGCCCTGCGCTACGGGGCCCGGCGCATCGTCCTGCACGGCTGGTCCACCGGGGCCGCCATGGCCGTGCGGGCCGCGGAGAACTCGGCCCTGGCCGGGCGGATCGCCGGGCTGGTGCTCGACTCGCCCGTCCTCGACTGGCACACCACCCTGCGCAACCTCGCCGCGGCCCGCCGCACCCCGGCCCCGTTGCTCCCGCTCGCCGTCCGCGCCGCCGAGGGCCGCGCCGGGCTGCGGGCCGGACACCGGGCGCCCTTCGAGGACCCCGGCGCCGTCCGCCTGCCCGTGCTGATCTTCCACGGGCCCGACGACGCCCTCGCCCCCTGGGAGCCCTCCCGCCGGCTCGCCGCCGCCCGGCCCGACCTCGTCACCCTGCACACCGTCCCGGACGCCGCGCACGGGGCGATGTGGAACGCCGACCCGGCGCGCTACGAGGAGGCGCTGCGCCGCTTCCTCACCTCGCTCATGTGAGCCCCGGTGGGGCTCCACGGAAGCGGAGTTCCGGGAGGTGTCTTGTGGCGCTGGAGTGAAGGCGGTGTGGCAGACGGGACAGGGTGGGCGGTCTGTCCGGGTTCCTCCACCCCATGACCTGTGGAAATGACCCGTTCCGTTTGGGCTTTCGGCCAGTGACGGGCGAGACTGCTTCCGTGACGTCCCGAAAGCCTGATGAGCAGTTGGCTCGCGACTCCAGACTCCGACTCGTCTCCCCGCGCTCCGTCGCCACGGCGCGCAAGGCGGTGACCGACCGGCGAACCCGGCCGGCCACCCGGCCCCCGGCGGGAACCCCCGCCACGGCAGACCTGGCGAACCGCGCCCGCGCCTCCCTCGCCGACGCGGTACGGCTGGCCCGCTGGGCCGAACTGAACCTCGGCACCGGCGACGGCGGCCGCCCCGCCCCCGCGGGGGCCCTGCCCGCCGTCGACGTCGAACGGGCCGCCGCGGAACTGCACCTGACGCACGGCCAGATCCGGGTCGGCTGGGACCGCGCCCGCCTCTCCGGCCTCGTCGAGGTGCACGGCGGCCAGGCCCGCCCCGGCTGGCGGCTGCGCGCCTGGGACCGGGACGACACCGCCGTGCTGCGCGGCTGGGTCGCCCTCTTCGACGCCTGGTCCCTCGTCCACCCGGCCCCCGCCGACATCGCCCCCTCGGCCGTCGCCGAAGTGGTCGAGGCGATGCCGCAGCTGCTCTCCCTGCTCCAGCTGTCCGCCGGTCCGGTGACCGTCCCGGACCTGCTGGACCTCCTCGGGCAGCGCGTCACCGAACTGCGCGACGAGCGGTGCGAGGTCCCCTACGACGCGGAACCCGCCCCGGCGCAGGCCTCCGGCCCGGCACCGGCGCCGGAGCCGCGCGCCCTGCCGATCGCCCGGCTGCTGCGCTGGGCACTGGGCGGACTCGCCGCCGTGGACGCCGTCACCCTCGGCCCGGCGCGGGCCACCCTGACCCCGCTCGGCAGCTGGGCCGTCTGGGTCAAGCTGGAGCAGATCTGCGTCGCCGCCCAGAGCCCGGCCGGGAACATCGAGCAGTCCGCCGCCGCCATGCTGCACGGCTGCGCCCGGCTCACCCCCGGCCCCGCCCGCGCCGAGTACCAGGCCTGGCTCGCCGCCCGGCCCGTCGGCCACGCCGTCAGCGAGCTGCTGCACGCCGCCCGGGGGGAGGACGCCCTGCTGCGGGGCCTCGCCTTCGAGGCCCTGCGCGTGGTCGGCGCCCCCGCCGAGCCCGAGGTGCGCGCGGCCGTACGGGAGCCCGCCCTGCGGCCGTACGCCCTGCTCTGGCTCGCCGAGCACGACGGCGTGGACCCGGACGACGCCCAGGACGTCCTCACCCCCGAGGAGTCGACCTGGCTCTGGGTGGACACGGCGGCGGCCATCGCCGACCACGGCGAGGCCGACCTGCTCGCCCGCCACCTCGACTCCGCCGTCCGCACCACCGTGCCGCGGCTGCTCGACGAGGTCCGGGCCGTCGGGCACCCGCGCACCGTGCAGGTCCTGGTCGCGCTGGCCGCCGCCCACCCCGACCCGGCCCTGGCCAAGGCGGTCCGCCGGGCCGCGTTCCAGGTCCACACCGGCGGAGCGTGAGCCCTGGCCGGGCCGTTACGGGACCCCGCGCCGTGGGCGGATCCGCCGGTGGCGGCCCGCGGGCCGTCCGTGGCCGTCCGCGCAGTTCCCCGCGCCCCTGAGGGGGCTGGTGCCGGTGGGTGCGTGCGGGCCGTCCGTGGCCGGTCGCGCAGTTCCCCGCGCCCCTGGCGGGGGCGGTCAGAGTTGGGGGGCGTACGTGCCGAAGCTCCAGATGTTGCCCTCGGCGTCGCGGGCCATGTAGTCCCGCGAGCCGTAGTCCTGGTCGGTGGGCTCCATGAGGATTTTCACGCCGTGCTCGGCCGCCCGCCGGTGATGGGCGTCCACGTCGTCGACCACGATGTAGACCCCGCACGGGCCGGCCGTCTCCATGACCTTGTCGAAGACCCCGCCGCGCCCCTTGCTCCCCAGCATCACCGCGCCGTTGCCGTACGCCAGCTCCGCATGCATCACCGAACCGTCGTCGCCCTCGTAGACCGCGACCTGGGTGAACCCGAAGGCCTCGGTGAGCTGCTGGATCGCTGCCTTCGCGTCGCGGTACAGCAGCGCGGGGTAGATGGACGGAACGCCTGCCATGACGATCACTCCCTCTCGTGACGGTGACCCAAGTGATCCACGTCACAGCATGGCAGGCGCCACTGACACTCAGCGGAAGGTGTTGCACTGGGCCATGTCGCCCGTCCGGTAGCCCTGGTAGAACCACTGCTGGCGCTGCTCCGCCGACCCGTGCGTCCAGGACTCCGGGGTCACCCGGCCCTGGAACTTCTCCTGGATCCGGTCGTCGCCCACCGCCGCCGCCGCGTCCAGCCCGTCCCGGATGTCCGCGTCCGTGAGGCTCTTGATCAGCGGCCGCCCCGTGGACTCGTCCGGGGTCCGCGTCGCGTTGTGCGCCCACACCCCGGCGTAGCAGTCGGCCTGCAGCTCCACCTTCACCGCGTTGCTGTTCGCGCCCGTCTGCCCGTTCTGGGCCTTCGCCAGCGTCCCCGTCAGGTTCTGGATGTGGTGCCCGTACTCGTGGGCGATCACGTACGCCTGGGCGAAGGGGCCGCCGGTCGCCCCGAACTTGGTCCGCAGGTCGTCGAAGAACCCCAGGTCCAGGTAGACCTGCCGGTCGGCCGGGCAGTAGAAGGGGCCGACCGCCTTGCTGGCCGCCCCGCAGGCGGTGTTCACCTGGCCGGAGAAGAAGACCGTCGACGCCGGGCTGTACTTCCCGCCGCGCCGCTGGAACTCCTGCCTCCAGAAGTCCTGTGTGCTGTTCACCACGGCGACCAGCCGGCAGTCCTCCCGGGCGTTCGCGTCACTGCCCTTCTTGCAGCTCTGCTGCACCTGAGCGGCCGAGGAGGACGTCGAGACCGGCTGCGGACTCCCGTCCGACAGCCCCAGTTGGTCCGGCCCCACGCCGAAGAGCAGGCCCAGGACCAGGGCGATCAGCCCGACGACCCCACCGCCGATGGTGGCCCGCCCGCCCGGGATGCGGCTGTTCCGTACGTCCTTGACCTCGGACGTGTCCAGATCCGCGTCGTCGTCGAACTGCATGCGCACCGCCCTCCACGCGTGGCCAACCCCTCCATCCTGATACGTGCCCCGCCCGCCCGGCGTGGCCCCTGGGCCGAACGGGTGAGGGCCGGGCCCCGAAAAGTGGTTGCGCACCCCCGTTAGAATGGCTTCATGGCAAATCTCCTCGCGGATTAGCGGCGTCGAAGAACGCGCGTCCCGCCAGCCTCTTCCGCCGTCCATACCGCCCTGGAGTATTTCCGTGATCACCGCCACCGGCATCGAGCTGCGCGCCGGCGCCCGCGTCCTCATCGAGTCCGCTTCCTTCCGCATCGCCAAGGGCGACCGCATCGGCCTCGTCGGCCGCAACGGAGCCGGCAAGACCACCCTCACCAAGTGCCTCGCCGGCGAGGGCCAGCCCGCCGCCGGCAGCATCACCCGTTCGGGCGAGGTCGGCTACCTCCCGCAGGACCCCCGCACCGGCGACCTCGACGTCCTGGCCCGCGACCGGATCCTCTCCGCCCGCGGCCTCGACGTCCTGATCAAGAAGATGCGGATGAACGAGGAGCGCATCGCCAACGGCTCCGGCGCCACCCGCGAGAAGGCGCTCAAGCAGTACGAGCGCCAGGAGACCGAGTTCCTCACCAAGGGCGGGTACGCCGCCGAGTCCGAGGCCGCGACCATCTCGGCCGCCCTCAGCCTCCCCGACCGGGTCCTCGGCCAGCCGCTGCACACCCTCTCCGGTGGTCAGCGCCGCCGCGTCGAGCTCGCCCGGATCCTCTTCTCGGACGCCGACACCCTGCTCCTCGACGAGCCCACGAACCACCTCGACGCCGACTCGATCATCTGGCTGCGCGACTACCTGAAGAACTACCGCGGCGGCTTCGTCGTGATCTCCCACGACGTCGACCTGGTCGAGACCGTGGTCAACAAGGTCTTCTACCTCGACGCCAACCGCTCGGTCATCGACATCTACAACATGGGCTGGAAGCTCTACCAGCAGCAGCGCGAGGCCGACGAGAAGCGCCGCAAGCGCGAGCGCCAGAACGCCGAGAAGAAGGCCGCGGCCCTGAACTCGCAGGCCGACAAGATGCGCGCCAAGGCGACCAAGACCGTCGCCGCCCAGAACATGGCCAAGCGCGCCGAGCGCCTGCTCTCCGGCCTGGAGGCGGTCCGCGTCTCCGACAAGGTCGCCAAGCTCCGCTTCCCGGACCCGGCGCCCTGCGGCAAGACCCCGCTGACCGCCGAGGGGCTGTCGAAGTCCTACGGCTCCCTGGAGATCTTCACCGACGTCGACCTGGCCATCGACAAGGGCTCCCGCGTCGTCATCCTCGGCCTCAACGGCGCCGGCAAGACCACCCTGCTGCGGCTGCTGGCGGGCGCCGAGCAGCCCGACACCGGCCAGGTCACCCCCGGCCACGGCCTCAAGCTCGGCTACTACGCCCAGGAGCACGAGACGCTCGACCCGGACCGCACGGTCCTGGAGAACATGCGCTCCTCCGCCCCCGACCTCGACCTGGTCGACGTGCGCAAGACGCTGGGCTCCTTCCTCTTCTCCGGCGACGACGTGGACAAGCCCGCGGGCGTGCTCTCCGGCGGCGAGAAGACCCGTCTGGCCCTGGCCACCCTGGTCGTCTCCTCGGCGAACGTGCTGCTCCTCGACGAGCCCACCAACAACCTCGACCCGGCCAGCCGCGAGGAGATCCTCGGCGCGCTGCGCACGTACAAGGGCGCCGTCATCCTCGTCACCCACGACGAGGGCGCCGTGGAAGCCCTGGAGCCGGAGCGGATCATCCTGCTCCCGGACGGGGTCGAGGACCTGTGGGGCCCGGACTACCGGGACCTGGTCGCCCTCGCCTGATCCCCTCCCGCCAGGTTGATCCAGTCCCGTATGGATCATTCGGCGCAGACGTGATCCATCATCTGAGTGAGACGGTCTCGTACCGTCGCCCTCTGTACAGCGACCCCGGCCGCATCCTCACGGATCCGCGACCGGGGTCGGCTGTTTCCGGCGCCCGGCCCCTGACCTGGTGATTCCTCTCGGTGACGGGGGAATGTGACGGAGGTCATGCAGCGGAAGAGAAGATTCCGTTCTGCTCGGCCGTCCACGGACCGGGAAATGCCGCCGGACCGACCTTGCTGAATGGGTGGCCAGGAAGCCGGGGAGGGGTGATCATGAGAAGCACAGAGCGCACTTCCCACGAGGAGGCACGGGTGGCCGAGACTCTGAAGAAGGGCAGCCGGGTGACCGGCGCCGCGCGCGACAAGCTCGCGGCAGACCTGAAGAAGAAGTACGACTCCGGTGCGAGTATCCGGGCGCTGGCCGAAGAGACCGGCCGGTCCTACGGATTCGTCCACCGGATGCTCAGCGAGTCCGGAGTCACGCTGCGTGGTCGCGGTGGCGCGACGCGCGGCAAGAAGGCGGCCGCGGCCTGACCCTGGCCTCCAGGCCGGGGCGGTGCCGGGGATCGTCCCGACAGCTCCGTTTCGTTTCGTTCCGTTCCATGCTGTTCCGTTCCACTCTGTTCCACGCATGGTTCTTCCGGTGACCCCCGGTCGGCCGCTCGGTCGGCTGGGTGGTTACTGTGCAGTCACTTAGGCCGGGCGTCCGGCCACGACTGCACACCGGAGGCACCAGATGGCTCTGCTCGACAAGGATGGCGTACGGCTCACCATCGACGACACGGTCGCCACGGTGACGCTGACCAATCCGGCCAAGCGAAACGCTCAGTCCCCCGCGCTCTGGCGGGCGTTGGCGGAGGCCGGACGGTCGCTGCCCGGCACGGTCCGGGTCGTCGTGCTGCGCGGCGAGGGCAAGTCCTTCTCCGCAGGGCTCGACCGGCAGGCGTTCACCCCCGAGGGCTTCGAGGGCGAGCCGTCCTTCCTCGATCTGGCGCGCGGTTCCGACGAACTGCTCGACGCCACGATCGCCGAGTACCAGGAGGCTTTCACCTGGTGGCGGCGCAATGACGTCGTCTCCATCGCCGCCGTGCAGGGGCACGCCATCGGCGCCGGCTTCCAGCTCGCACTCGCGTGCGATCTGCGGGTCGTCGCGGACGACGTGCAGTTCGCCATGCGCGAGACCAGCCTGGGTCTCGTCCCCGACCTGGCCGGCACCCGGCCGCTGACCGACCTGGTCGGCTATGCCCGCGCGCTCGAGATCTGCGCGACGGGCCGCTTCGTGCACGCGGAGGAGGCCGAGCGGGTGGGGCTGGCGAACCTGGTCGTCCCGGCCGACGAGCTGGACGCGGCCGTCCAGGACCTCACCACCGCGCTGCTGGCGGCGCCGCGGGATGCCGTCGTCGAGACGAAGGCGCTGCTGCGGGGGGCGGGGGCGCGCACGTACGACGACCAGCGGGTCGCCGAGCGGGCCGCCCAGGCCCGGCGCCTGCGCGACCTGGCGGGCCTCTCCGACTGATTTTTGACGCGCCGCTCGCGCGGCTCGGCGCCGGGGCGCCTCCCCGGCTTCGCGGCGCTGCGCCGGACTCCGTCCGGCGGGGGGCTGGGCGGGGCCGCTGCCCTTGGCTGGGCGCCGTCGTCGTCTGCGGACCGTTGCCGCTGTGCGGGGCGGAGGTCCCCTACCCGCCCTTCCACCGTTCCCAGGGGCTGCGCCCCTGACCCCGATACCGTGCGGGCGCGCCCCGGCGCGCCAAAAC
>NZ_JBHVUQ010000200.1:8343-12689 GCF_042884105.1 Streptomyces sp. NPDC058157 | reverse complement strand
GCTGACGGCCCTGGTGCGGGCCCAGGCGGCCGCCGCGCTCGGGCACGCCGACCCCGGATCGCTGTCCGTGGAGCGGCCGTTCACCGAGCTGGGCTTCCAGTCGCTGACCGCCCTGCAGCTGGTCCGCTCGCTGCGCGAGGCGACCGGGCTGACCATCGCCCCCGTCACCGTCTTCGACCACCCGTCGGTGACGCGGCTGGCCGCGCACCTGGCCGGGCTGCTCGGCGCGGCCCCGGCCGAGGAGGCCCCCCGGCCGGCCGGGGGCACGTTCGCCGGGCTGCTGCGGGGCGCCCACGCGCAGGGCCGTACCGCCGAGGGCGCGGCGCTGCTGATGGCGGCGGCCGAGCTGGTGCCCGGCTACGACTCCCGCGCCGGGGTGGAGCACTGGCCGGCCCCCGCGGAGCTGGCACCGCACCGGGAGGGCGTGGCGGGCCTGTTCGCGTTCCCGTCGCTGGGCGCGGCCTCCGGCCCGCACGAGTACCTGGCGCTGGCCGGCGCCCTGGCGGGCGGTCGGGGCCTGACGGTGCTGGCGCACCCCGGGTTCGGCGGCGAGACGGTGCTGCCGCGCAGCCGGCAGGCGCTGGTCCGGGCCCAGGCCGAGGCCGTCGCCGAGGCGGCGGGTCCGGCGCGGCCGGTGCTGCTGGGGCACTCCTCCGGCGGCTGGATCGCGCACGCCGTGGCCCGGGAGCTGGCGGAGATCGGCCGGGAGGCGGCGGCGGTGGTGCTGCTCGACACGTACGCGCGCGCCGAGGGCCGGCACGGGCTGGCGGTGCTGACGGACCGGCTCCTCGATCCGGACGGCCCGCTCGGGGTACCCGACGACGGGCGGTTCCTCGCGATGGGCGGCCACCTGCGGGTGTTCGCCGACTGGACGCCGGAGCCCGCGGCGGCGCCGACGCTGCTGGTGCGGGCCTCCGCGTCGGCGGCCTCGGCCGCGGCCGGCTGGGAGTACGCCGACCACGTGGCGGAGGTGGCCGGCGACCACTTCTCGCTGCTGGGCGCGGACGCGGGCGCGGTCGCGGCCACCGTGGACGCCTGGCTGCGCGAGGTGGCCCGCTGATGGCGCCGGCCGGGCGGCTGCTCGCCGTCTCCGACCTGCACGTGGTGTACGCGGAGAACCGGCGGCTGGTCGAGGAGCAGCTCGTGCCGACGTCCCCGCAGGACTGGCTGCTGGTGGCCGGGGACGTCAGCGAGACGGTGTCGGAGATCGAGTGGGCGCTGGGCCTGCTGCGCGAACGGTTCGCGCGGGTGGTGTGGACTCCGGGCAACCACGACCTGTGGACGCCGAAGGACGACGCGGTCTCGGCGCGCGGGGAGGCCCGGTACGCGCACCTGGTCGAGCTGTGCCGGTCCCTGGACGTGCTGACCCCGGAGGACCCGTACCCGGTGTGGGAGGGGGCGGGCGGCCCGGTGGCCGTCGCCCCGCTGTTCGTCCACTACGACTACTCGTTCCGGGCGCCGGGGCTGACGAAGGAGCAGTCCCTGGCCGCCGCCCACGCGTCGGGGGTGGTGTGCACGGACGAGTTCCTGCTGCACACCGATCCGCACCCGGACGCCGACAGCTGGTGCCGGGCGCGGGTGGCGGTGACGGAGGCCCGCCTCGACGCGGTGGACCCGGAGCTGCCGACCGTCCTCGTCAACCACTACCCGCTGGTGCGCGAGCCCACCGACGTGCTGCGCTACCCGCAGTTCGCCCAGTGGTGCGGGACCACCCTCACCGCGGACTGGCACCTGCGCTACCGGGCGGCGGCCGTGGTCTACGGGCACCTGCACATCCCGCGGACCACCTACTACGACGGGGTGCGCTTCGACGAGGTCTCCATCGGCTATCCGCGCGAACGCCGGGCCCGCGGCCTGCCGCGCGGGGTGCTCCGGGACGTCCTGCGGCCGCACGAGGGCGGCGCCTGAGCGGTCCTCCGGGAGTTCTCGAGCGGGGGGCGAGCCGGTGCTGGTGCCGTAGGTCCGACGGCCGCGGCGCGGGCCGCCCCGACGGACGAGAGAACGGACCCTTCCCCATGGCGGACCCCCAGGCTCTGCGCGACCTGTGGCTCAGGCAGTACCACCCGGCTCCCGGGGGCGGGACCACCCTGGTCTGCTTCCCCTACGCGGGCGGGGCCGCCAGCTACCACCACCCGCTCTCCGAGGCCCTGTCGCCCGGAGTGCGGGTGCTGTCGGTGCAGTACCCGGGCCGTCAGGACCGCCGCGCCGAACCGGTCCGCACGGACCTGCACGCCCTCGCCGACGAGATCGCGGAGGTCCTGTCCGCGTGTGAGGACGGCCCGCTGGTCTTCTTCGGCCACAGCATGGGCTCCACGCTCGCCTACGAGACCGCGCGCCGGCTGCGGGAGGGCCCGTCCCCCGAGCAGCTGCTCGGGCTGGTCGTCTCGGGCCGCCGCGGCCCGGACACGGTCCGCCGTGAGACGGTCCACCTGCGGGACGACGCCGGGATCATCGAGGAGGTCGTCCGCCTGGACCGCGGCAGCGCCGCCCTGCTCGCCGACCCGGACATCGCCGGGATGGTGCTGCCGGCCCTGCGCGGCGACTACACGGCGGTGGAGACGTACGCGCCCCGGCCGGGGGCGCGGCTGGCCTGCCCCGTCAGCGTGCTGACCGGGGACGCCGACCCGCAGGTGACGGCCGAGGAGGCCGCGGCCTGGGCCGGGGCCACGGACGGCGCGTTCCGCCTCCGCACCTTCCCCGGCGGCCACTTCTACCTCAACGCGCAGCGGGACGCGGTGAACGCGGCCCTGGCCGAAGACCTGGCCGCGTTCGCCCTGCCGGCGCGAGTGTGACCCCGCCACCCCTCTTGGAGAATCAGTTGACCAGTGCACCCGCCCGTCCCTCGTTCGGGACGGTCATCCTCGCCGTGTCCCTGCCGATGTTCATGGTGGCCCTCGACAACCTGATGGTGACCAACGCGCTGACCTCGATCCGCGCCGACCTGGGCGCCTCGGTCGAGGACCTCCAGTGGATCACCAACGCGTACATCCTGGGCTTCGCCGGCCTGCTGCTCGCGGCGGCTGCGCTCGGCGACCGGTTCGGCCGCAAGCGCGTCTTCCTCACCGGTATCACGGCGTTCACCCTGACCTCGATCGGCGGCGCCCTGTCCTCCTCCACGGAGGCGCTGGTCCTCTTCCGCGCCCTCCAGGGCATGAGCGCGGCCGCGGTGATGCCGCTGTCGCTGACGCTGCTCGCGATGGCGGTGCCGGCGGAGAAGCGGGGCGCGGCCATCGGCCTGTGGAGCGGCATCAGCGGCCTGGCCGTGGCCCTGTCGCCGCTGATCGGCGGTGCGATCACCTCCGGCCTCGACTGGCAGTGGATCTTCTGGGTGAACGTCCCGGTGGGCGTCGTGGCGGTCCCGCTGGTCGTCAAGGCGGTCTCGGAGAGCCGGGGCGCCCCGGTGAAGCTGGACCTGCTGGGCCTGGTCCTGGCCTGCGCCGGCGTGGTCTCCCTCGTGTGGGCCATCGTCAACGGGCACGAGAAGGGCTGGGGTTCGGCCCCGGTCGTCTCCGCGTTCGTGGCGGCCGTGGTGCTGCTGGGGGCCTTCATCGCCTGGGAGCGCAAGGCGTCGGCGCCGCTGCTGCCGCTGTCCTTCTACCGCGTGCGGGCCTTCACCCTCTCGAACGTGGTCTCGCTGGCCGTGTACTTCGGCATGTTCGGCGCCACCTTCCTGATCGCCCAGTACCTCCAGACGGGCCTGGGCCACTCGGCGTTCGTGGCGGGCCTGTGGACGCTGCCGTGGGCGGTCATGCCGATGTTCATCGCCCCGCAGGCGGGCAAGCTGGCCGCGAAGGTCGGCGCGGGCCGGCTGATGGCGCTGGGCCTGGCGATCTCCGGAGTGGGCCTGGCCTGGTTCGCCCTGGTGGTCGGCGTCGGCACCTCCGACTGGGCGTTCGTCGGCCCGTTCGTCCTGGCCGGCGCGGGCATGGGCCTGGTGTTCGCCCCCACCGCGACGGTGGTCATGGGCGCGGTGGCGCCGCAGCACATGGGCAAGGCCTCGGGCGCCAACACCACGGTCCGCGAACTGGGCGGCGCGCTCGGCATCGCGGTCCTGGCGAGCGTCTTCGCCGCCCAGGGCGACTTCACCGGCCAGCAGCGCTTCGTGGACGGGCTGGTGCCGGCCATCTGGATCGCGGTCGCGGTGGTCCTCGTGGGCGCCGTGTTCGCCCTGGCCATCCCCCGCCCGAAGGCGGCCCCGGCCCCGGCGCCCGCCCCGGCCCCCCGGGCGAAGCAGCCGGCCGACGCCACGGCGTGACCCCTCCGCTTCCCACCCGTGGGCCACGGGGGCGGGGAAGGGGGGGGGCGCGCGATTTTTTTGGCGGCGGTGTGGGGCGGCGTGCGGGGCT
>NZ_JBHVUQ010000200.1:0-8333 GCF_042884105.1 Streptomyces sp. NPDC058157 | reverse complement strand
GTCCGAGCCCCCCTCGGAGACGGCCACCGAGCCCTAACCCCCCCCCCCCCCCCCCACGCCGCCCCCCCCCGGCACCCGCCCGGCCCCCCCCCGCCCCCCCCCCGCCGCCCCGGGGCGGGGGGTCGTGGGGGGCCCACGGCCCTTTTTTCAGCCGGACTTGCGGCGGAAGGTGCGGCTCTGGCCGTTGGGGCCGCTGGAGCCCTTGATCTTCAGCCGGTTCTGGTGGTGGGCCTGCTGGGAGCGGGCGCTCTGGGCCTTGCGCTCCAGTGCCTCGCGGAACTTGTCCTTGGCGTCGGGCTCGGCCGCGGCGGGCTGGTCTTCCGGCGTATCGGTCATGGTTGCCTCCTGGGCCCGGACGTGCGGATGTACTGCCGGGGCCCGTCAGTGTCGCAGCCGGTCGGGTACACGGCGACCCATTTTCGGATCAATGGCGTCATTAGGGATCCAGGACTCGGGGAACGGGACCCGCCGCCACCGGCTGGGACGCCGGGGCGCGCAGCACGGGCGAACGCAGGCGGGTCACCGGGTCGCCGTCGGCGCGCAGGTCCGGGAGGGTCTCGGCGAGGGTGCGCAGGGCGGCCCGGGCGATGGGCTCGACCAGGTGCGCGGACAGCCCGAAGTGCAGGTCGGCGCAGAGGCCGAAGGGCAGGGCGTCCGCCGCCGCCAGCGGGTCGCGGTTGACGGCGGCGACGAGGAGGGTGACGCGGGCGCCCACCGGGAGCGCGGTCCCGGCGAGGGTGACGGCGCGGCGCACGGCCCGGGACTCCAGCCGTACCGGGGGCGCCGTGCGCAGGGTGCGTGCGAGGGCCTCCCCCGCCCGGTCCGGGTCGTCGGCCAGCCGCCGCCAGCCGCCGGGTTCGCCGAGCAGGAGGCGGACGGCGTTGGAGACGAGGACGGCGGTGGGCTCGGCCGCGCCGAGGGCCGTGATCCGCGCGGCGCGCAGGGTGTCGGCCGTGGGCCGGTGGAGGGCTTCGGCCAGCAGGCCGGCCAGGGCTCTCTCGGCGGTCTCCCCGGCCCGCGCGGCGGCGTGGCCCTGCGGGCACAGCAGGCCGTCGAGGGTGTGGCGGCAGTCGGACAGCAGGCGGCGGAACCGCTCGTGCGCGGCCTCGGGGAGGCCGAGCTGTTCGGCGAGGACCGGGCCGGTGAGGCGGCGGGCGTAGTCCTCGGCGAGGTCGAAGCGCCTGCCGAGGGCCGCCAGGAGCCTGCGGGCCCAGGTGGCGGTCCGCTTCTCCAGCCGGCCGGCGTCCTCCGCCCACACCAGGGGCCCGCCGAAGCCGGTGAGCGCGGCCAGCGGCCGGGCCGAGGCCCGGTCGAGGGTGAGGACGGCGCTGCGGAAGGGGGGCGGGCCGCCGGCGGGGCCGGGGGCGTCGAAGGCGGGGTGTGCGAGGACCTCCTCGGCGACGGCCCGGTCGGCCGTCACCCAGGTGTCCGCCAGGGTGCTGCGGTGGAGCGGGCCGAGGGCGCGGACGGCCTCCTCGGCGGCGTCGGGCGTGCCGGTGCCGGTGCGCAGGACCCGGGCGTACGGGTCGGCTTCGAGGGCGGCGAACCACTGCGCGGCCCGGGCGAGTTGGTTCCTGCGGGCCCGGCGGGCGGTCTCCCGGCCGCTGTCCCCGGTCAGCAGCTCGGAGCTCATGTTCCGCCCAGCATGCCATCCCGCCGGACGCGGGGGCGCCGGGCGCGCGGGCGGGGCGCCCCGGTTGCCCCGCCCCTCCCCCGGGTCAGGCGGCGGTGGCCGGGGCGTGCTCGGGGAGCGATTCGTACAGGCCCTGCTCACGGGTGGCGAGGACGGCGATCTCCCGGGCCAGTTCGCGGAAGTCCTCGCTGGTCACGGCGGCGCGGTGCGCTGCGGTGTCCTCCCAGACGGAGAGTTCCACGAAGAAGTTGGCGGTGCCGACCAGACGGAGCGTCTGGTGGCTGACGCAGCCGGGCTGGGCGCTCACGAAGCGGGTGAGGCGGTCCTCGGCGTCGATGAAGCGCACCAGGTCGCCGTGGACGTTCAGCTTGTTGACGTAGGTCACCATGACGGCGCTCCTCGGTTCGGTCTCGGGGGTCGGGCGGGTGGGGTCAGGCAGTCGCCTCGGCGGCCGCGCGGGTGCGGACGCTGCGGCGCAGCACCCCCCGTACGGGCTTGCCGACGGGGGTGCGCGGGACCGCGTCGATGGCTTCGACGCGGCGGATCCGTTCGAAGGGCGCCAGGCGCTCGTTGGCGCGGGCGGCGATCTCCGCCAGCAGCGGCGCGGGGTCGCCCGCGCCGCGCTCGCGCAGGACGACGCCGGCCCAGGTGACGGCCCCGTGCACGGCGTCGGGCCAGCCGACGACCGCGCACTCGGCGACCCGGGGGTCGGCGCCGAGGACCCGTTCGACGGCGCTGGGCGAGACGAGTTCCCCGTCGTGGAGGAAGACGTCCCCGAGCCGGTCGACGAGGAACAGCTCCCCGTCCGGGCCGATCCGGCCGACGTCACCGGTGGGGAACCAGCCGTCGGGGCCGGCCGGCGCCTCCGCGGTGCCCAGGTAGCCGGCCATCAGCTGCGGGCCGCGCACCTGCACCTCGCCGGTCTCCCCCGGCGGCAGCGGGAACCCGGTGTCGGGGTGGACGACGCGGCATCCGGTGCCGGGCACGGGGGTGCCGACGGAGCCGGTGCCGGTCGTGCCGTCGGGGCGCTGGCAGTGGGTGAGCGGGGAGAGTTCGGTCATCCCGTAGCCCTGGACGACGGGGACGCCGAGCCGGTCGGCGAGGGTGCGGGCGGCCGCCGGGTTGAGGGCGCTGCCACCCGAGAGGACCGCGGTCAGCCGGGGTCCGGCGGGCAGGCCGGGGAGCGGGCCGCCGCGCAGCCGCTCGTCGGCGGCGAGCCGGTGCAGGCGGGCGGGCAGCCCGTAGTAGTGGGTGGCGCCGGCCTCTTCGGCGAGGGCGAAGGAGGCCAGCGGGTCGGGGTCGGGGCACAGCACCTGGCAGGCGCCCGCGTAGACGGCCGAGTTGAGGTGCATCGGCTGGTACAGCGGGAGGTGGTTGAGGGTGGTGGAGTCCTCGCCGAGCCGGTGGGCCAGGGCCGTCTGGACGGCGTTGGCGACGAGGTTGCGGTGGGTCAGCCGGACGCCCTTGGGGCTCGCGGTGGTGCCCGTGGTGAACTGGACGCATGCCTCCGCGTCGAGGTCCACGGAGACGGCCGCGCGCGGGGCGGCGGACCCGGCGGCCGGTGCGACGGCGTCGAGGACGAGGTCCAGCGGGACGGCGGCGCCGGGCAGCGGGCCGCCGTCCTCGGCGCCGGTGACCAGCACCAGGGACAGGCTCTCGGGCCGGTCGGGCAGCGCGCACAGCGCCTCGGCGGCGGCCCGCGGGGCGAAGGCCAGCTCGGCACCGGCGGCGGCGAGCACCTTCGCCGTCCGGGCGGGCGACAGCAGCGGGTTGAGGACGACGACGGTGTTGCCGCTGCGGACGGTGGCGTAGTAGGCGGCCGCGAACTCGGCGTCCAGGGTGTTCACGACGGCCACGCGCGCCCCGCGCCGGCCCACCGAGCACTCCAGGTAGGCGGCGATCCGGTCGGCGCGGGCGTCGAGCTCCCCGAAGGTGAGGCTCTGCGCGCCCACGCGCAGCGCCGGGGCCCCGGGGGCCCGCAGCGCCGCACGGCGCAGCAGCCCGTCCAGCGGCAGGTGCGGCAGTCGCGGCAGTTCGGGATGGGCGGTTGTAGGCACGGCTCTGCTCCCCTCTGCACTGCGTCCCGACGGGCGGCAGGGCCCTCCCACGGTCCCCGCCGCCACTCGGCATCCACTCCAGAACCACTCGAACCCCTCTGGTGCGACCCTGGTCCCCCTCTCCGGATCCACTCGCGGCCCACCGAGGTCAGCCCCCGTCGGGAACGCGAAGCCGGCCGGGCAACCCGGTCCGGCCTCCCCTCCGGAAGCCCGCCCCCGACCGCCGCCGCGCGACGGCGGCACGTTCGCGGCCGGCGGCCGCAACCGGCGGACGCCTCCGACCTGCCACCCGCCCACCCCGGCCCCCGACAACCGACGGCGATCCCACGAACGCCGGCCCTTCGGCCCGGCCCGGAACCAACCCCGCGGCGCACGACCGCCGACGCCGTCCGACCACCGGCTGCACCAGCCGAAACCGAGCCTGAGACCACCGCCGCGCGTGCACGGTCGCCGACGACCAGGCGCACCGGCCCCGATCCGCAGAACACCCCCACGGCCGCCGCCAAGGCCGCGGCGAACCCGCCGTCGGCCGACGGCCCCGCCCACCACCCGATGCGCGTCCGGCGCCCACGGAGGCCCCGACCGCAACCGCCCCCGCCACCCGTCCGACCACCGCATGCGCCAGACGGAGCCGGCCCGGTCCGCAGAGCACCCCCACGGCCACTGCCGGGCGGCCGGCTTCAGGGCTGCGGCGGGTTCGCCGACGGCTCCGACGGCCGACCGACGGCCTCGGCCCCGCCGCCCAACCGGGCCGACCCGGGATCGGCGCCGCGGCGTGCGGTCACCAGCCCGACCACGGCCGTCCCCGGAACCCGTCCGCCCACCGGCTGCGCCAGCCGAAACCGAGCCTGAGACCACCGCCGCGCGTGCACGAACGCCGACGACCAGGCGCACCGGCCCCGATCCGCAGAACACCCCCACGGCCACTGCCGCGCGGCAGGCTTCAGGGCTGCGGCGGGTTCGCCGACGGCGCCGACGGACGGCCTCGGCCCCACCGCCCGACCCGGGATCGGCGCCGCGGCGTGCGGTCACCAGCCCGACCACGGCCGTCCCCGGAACCCGTCCGGCCACCGGCTGCGCCAGGCGGAGCCGAACCGGTCCCGAGGGGACGGCCCCGCGGCCGCCGGCACCGCTCGCGACCCGACCTGCGCGCCGCGCGGCAGCCCGCCCGGTCACCCGCAGGGCCCGCCCTACGGACGCCGGCGTGCGGCCGCCGTCAGGGCTGCGGCGAGTTCGTCGTCGGTGGCGGCGACCGCCACCGCCGGGCGGGCCCAGCCGTACGCGGCCACCCGGCCCGCGATCTGGTGCGCGAGATCCGCGACCTCCGGGTACCCGCCCAGCACGACGGGCTCCCCGGCCGCCAGCGCCGGGGCCAGCGCAGCCAGGGCGGCCGAGGCCCGGGGGGCCACGGACAGCAGGGCCCGCCTCCCGCGCCGGCCGCGCACCAGGCCGTCGTAGCAGTCCTCGGCCGCCCCGGGCGGCCGCAGCAGGCAGACCAGCCCCGTCCCGGGGGCGGCCGCCGTGCGCAGGGTGCGCGGCACGGGGTCGGGGGGCGCGGCCGCCAGCGGCACCGGGGCCCCGTCCAGCAGCCGGAGCGCCTCGGCGACGGTGGTCCCGGGGTCCGCGTCGACCGGGAGGCCGCGCAGCAGCCGGGTGGTCTGCCAGAGGAGCTCGGCGGCGTCGCCGTCGGCGATCCGCGTCCGGTCGTGGACGAGCGTCAGCAGCAGCCCGCCGTCCGGGTCGTGCCGGGCCGTCAGCACCAGCGGCGTCCCCGTGTAGGCCTCGCACTCCTCCGCCGGGAGCGGCCCCCGGGGCCCTTCCGTCCCCACCGGGAACGAGGGCCCCTCGAACGGCCCCGGCTCGGACGCAGCCCCGGCCCACGGCCCCACCGGCAACGAGGAACCCCCGAACGGCCCCACCGGGAACTCGGGGTCCACGAACGGCCCCGCCAAGCCCCCGGGGTCCGCGAACGGCCCCGCCGGAGACGAGGAACCCCCGAACGGCCCCACCGGGAACTCGGGGTCCACGAAGGGCCCCGCCAAGCCCCCGGGGTCCGCGAACGGCCTCGCCGGAGACGAGGGACCCACGAGCGGACCCGCCGGGGACTCGGGGTCCGCGAACGGCCCCGCGTCGGGCTCAGGGCCCGCCAGCGCCCCCGCCGGGGACTCGGGGCCCGCCAACGGCCCCGTCGCTGACGGCCCCGCCAGGGAGGCAGGTTCCGCCCACGCCCCCGCCCCGGAAGCCGGCCCCGGAGGGCGGGTGTCGGTGGTCATGGGCCCGGGAGGGGGCGGGAGGCGGGGTTCCCTCGGGGGGAGGAAGGCCAGCAGGGACTCCGTGAGGGGTTCGTACGGGTCGCGGCCCGACCAGCGGTGGACCTGGCCGGCCGACACCCACTCGTACGCCGCGAGGTCCACCGCCCGCCCCGCCAGGGCGGACAGCAGGTCCGCGACGGTGCCCCCGGGGCGGACCTCCACACCCACGGGCAGCGCACCCTGCAGCGGCCCCGGCAGCCGGTCGGCCCCGTCGAGGGGGATGCCCCGGCCGGACACGGCGGCGCCGAACGCCACCGGCACCGGATCCGGCCCGCCGTCGGCCGCCCGGTACAGCAGCAGCGCCCACACCGCCTGGAGGGCGGTGCTCTCCGCGGCCCCCCGGGCGGCGGCCCAGCCGCGCAGCCGGGCCGCTTCGGCCGGGGTGAGCCGCTGCCGGGCCCGGCCGTGCCCGCGCTGGTGCGTGGGCCGGCCGCGGTCGCCGGCCGGGAGGGTGGCGGAGCCCGCGGGCGGGGCGGCACGGGCCCAGAACTCCCGGGCGGGGGCCCGGTCCCGGGCGCCGATCCACTGGAGGTGGTCGCGCAGGTCGGGCCGCCGCTCACCGCCCCGGGCGCGCCCGTCGGCGGCGTGGGCCCGGTGGAAGGCCCGGACGAGCTGCTCCGCGCCGACCGGGTCGAGGAACGCCCGGTGGTACGTGAGCAGGACCCGCGTCGAGCCGTCGGGCTCCGCCAGGAGGGCGATCCGCAGCGGGTCGGGCCGGGTCAGGTCGAACTCGCGCATCCGCTCGGCGGCGAGCAGCGCCTCCCACTGGGCGCCGCCCACGGGGTGCCGCACGATCAGCGGACCGGCGGCCGGATGGACGGCGAACCCCGGCAGCCCGGCGCCGGCCCCCGCTCCGGAGACGGCCGGCGCCAGCCCGGTCCGCAGCACCGCCTCCTGGTCGGTGACGGCCTGCCAGGCCCGGGTGAACCGCTCGGCGTCGAACGGCCCGGGCAGCCGCCAGTGCAGCTGCCCGGTGTGCAGGCCGCGGCCGGGGTGGGTGAGGCCGTCGAGGAGCACGTCGACCTGGAGGGGGGCGGCGGGGTGGACCCGCGGCCGGGGTGCGGCGAGGGCCCGGGACGCCGTGGCCCGGCGCGGGCCGTCGCCGGGGCGGCCGGTCACCGCCTCGCGCTCAGGCTCGGGACGGCCGTCTCCGCGTGCCGCCGGGCCAGGTGCAGGACACGGGTGCCGGCGCCGCCCAGGGCGCGCCGTACGTGGTCGCGGGCCTGGGCGAGGTCGGCGCCCGGCCCGAGCACCGGCTCGATGTCCTCGGCGCGCAGCAGCACCCGGTGGCTGGCGACGGCGGTGACCCCGCTCTCGTCGGGGTCGACCGACCATTCGCCGGTGTGGGCGGCGAGCAGCCGCGGGGTGCGGGTCCGCTTGTAGACGATCCGCCCGGCGTGCGGGAGACAGATGCGTACGGACTCGCTGGTGTCGGTGGTGCCGTCGGCGGCCCGGGTGTCCATGGTCAGCAGCTGGACGCCCGTCCGGTCCTCGACCACGTGTGCGCGGGTGACCTCGGGCAGGTGGGCCGGCCAGTCACCGGCCCGGTACAGGAAGTCGTAGACGAGCTCCGGGGGGCCCTCGACGCGCACCGAGTCCTCGAAGGACAGCAGCAGGCCGTCCAGGGCGGTCCACTGCTCGGCGGTCCGCTTCAGCTGCTCCAGTTCGGCGTGGCTGTTGGCGTCGGTGGCGTCGGCGAGCCACCGGGCGCCGGTCTCGTCCCCGGCGGCCGTCGCGAACCGGTGGTGCAGGGTCAGCCGGGAGCGCCCGCCGGCGAGTTCGGCGACCTCCCAGCGGCCCGCCATGGCGGTGGCCGGGGGCGCCGGGACCTCCTGGTGGAAGTCGATGGTCCGCCGTGCGGGGTCCAGGGAGCGCCGGGACACCCAGGACGTGACGGTCCCGCCCGCGGTCGCCCACATCCCGAAGCGGTCGCTGGTCCCGTCGAAGTCCAGCCGCTCCACGTGGATGCTGGGCGGGACGAACAGCGGCCACTGGGTCGTGTCCGCGAGCAGCGCGTAGACCACGCCCGCGGGGGCGGACACGTCCACGGAGTACGACGTGTGCTGCACACGCTCACCTGACATCGGTTCCCACCTCTCTGCCTCGGTCCACCAACTTCGCGGGAGTCGGCGGAGCTCCGCTCGAAAGGCCCTGGACCCCGGCTGCACGGGCCGTCCACGGCCTCTCAGGAGGCCTTGCGGGGATCCCACAACCCGTGCGGGGATCCCACGGCCCGTGCGGGGGGGTGCCCCTATGTGTTTGGTCAAGGTCGAGGGCCAGTAGGTTCGTGTGGTCGAGGACGGGGTCGAGCCGTAGGGGTGTGCATGGGTG
>NZ_JBHVUQ010000199.1:0-12730 GCF_042884105.1 Streptomyces sp. NPDC058157 | reverse complement strand
GGGTCTCGGTCGGCGGGGTGTTTGTGGGTGCGGATCGCGTGCTCCTTCCCGTCGTGGTCGCCGCGGTCGACGGTCACGTGGACCGTGCGGGCGCCGGCGGCCCGGACCGCGTCGCGGGGCCGTACCAGCTCGTCCTGCTCGACCCCGCTCGCGGCGAGGATCGCGACCTTCTTGTCCGCCAGGAGCGCGCTGCTCATGACCGGCCTCCTTCAGCCGTGGGGGACGGCGCCCGCCCACCGGGCGCCCTCCCTGCCGCCTACCCGCCCCGGCGCGGACCATGACGGCGAACGGCGTGATGAGCCGTCCCCGGACGGATGAGATCACCGCCGCGGCCGGAAGCGGGTCGCGGGCGGGGGAAGGCTCGGCAGCCGAGATCCGACGACGGCAGCCGGTGCCGCCCGGGCGGTAACGGTGCGAGAAGACCGACCGCTGAAGGTCCCCGGCGCGGTTTCCGGCTGACCACCGCGTCCGGTCCCCGGGCGGGGGTAGGCCGGCTGAGCGGGGCGTCGGCCGCGCTCCTGGCCGCCGGTACGTCCGGCCGCTCCAGCGCGGCTCCCCCCGGTCCCAGACCACCGCCCGCCTCCCCTGCGGCGGTCCCCCAGCCCCCCGCCGTCGACCTGGTACTCCAGTCCTGGTCGGACACCAGCGGTGGATCGGCCTCATCGATGTACCCGGGCGGACCCCGGCGGAGCACATCGCGTGAAAGGCTCCTCGGATGGACTATGCGTTCGATGCACCTGCCGTTGACCGGGAGCTCCTGAACTTCGCCGTACGTCTGGCCGGTCGTGCCGGACGGATGTCCACGGAGGGATTCTTCGCGGGTGACTGGCACAGCCGACGCAAGGACGACGGCAGCGAGGTCACGGAGATCGATGTGGCCGTCGAGGAGTTCATCCGGACGGAGCTGGGCCTCCGGATGCCGGACGACGGGATCTTCGGGGAGGAGGGAGGCTCGACCCGGGGGTCGTCCGGTCGGCGATGGGTCATCGATCCCATCAACGGCACCACCTACTTCACGCACCGGGTCCCGCTGTTCACCAATGACCTCGCCTACGAGGACGAGCACGGGCCCGCCATCGGCGTGATCAACATGCCGCTGCGGCAGCAGATGATCGTGGCAGGCCGCGGGCTGGGCTGCTGGGTACTGCCTGGTCCGAACCCGGACCTGCGATCGGGCCACCGCACTCACGTCTCCGGGCGGACCTCCCTGGGCGGGGCGAGGACGCTGATGCACAACCCGGCGGGCTGGCCGGAGGAGCTCCTCTCCGCTCTCCACCGCCGCGTCTTCCTCATGCCTTCGACGGGCATGATCGCGGCCCTGGTAACGGGGTGGGCGGATGCCGGGGTGATCGCAGGTCCGCCGATGGGTTACGAGGATGTGGCCCCGATGCCCGTCATCGTCACGGAGGCGGGCGGCCGGGTGACCGACCTGGGAGGGACGTCCGTGTTGCGGGGTGACATGTCGGTGCTGGTCACCAACGGCCGCCTCCATGAGGAGTTCCTGCAGTTGGTGAGGGACTTGCCGCGCAGTCGCGACTGGCAGGCCCTCGCGGCCGGGGACCAGGGTGATTCTCCCCTTGGCCACCAGACCGGAGCCGCCACACCGGGACGGCCGATGGCGTGATCATCGCCCCGGGTGATCGATGGGGCCGCGCGGAGGTTCCAGACCGGCTCCCTGCGGGTCGACGGTCCGCGCCCGGGAATGCCGTTCCCCTCTCCCCCGGCTAGTGACCGTACCGTCGCTCGCGGCTCGCATATGAGCGCAGGGCGCGCAGGAAGTCCACCCGGCGGAACGCCGGCCAGTAGCAGTCCACCCAGTGCATCTCGGCGTACGCGGACTGCCAGAGCAGGAAGCCCGACAGTCGCTGTTCGCCCGAGGTCCGGATGATGAAGTCCGTCTGGGCGGCCTGCGGTGAGTACAGGTGCCGGGATATGTCGTCGACATCGAAGCGTCCGGCCAGTTCGAGCGGGTCACCGCCGTCCGCCACGTGCTTCTCGAAGGCGCTCCTCACCGCGTCGACGATCTCCCGCCGGCCGCCGTAGCCCACCGCGACGTCCACCTTGAGGCCGCCGCGCCCCTTGGTCGCGGCGGCCGCCTCCTTGAGGACGCGGGCGCTGTCACCGGGCAGCAGGTCGAGCGAGCCGATGACCTGGACCTCCCAGGGGCGCGCCGCGGTCGTGATGTCCCGGACGGTCTCCTCGATGATCTCGATGAGCGGACCGAGCTGGTCCGCGGGCCGGCCGAGGTTGTCGTCGGAGAGCATGAACAGCGTCACGTGCCCGATCCCGGCCGCCGCGCACCAGTCCAGGAACTCGGCGGCCTTGGCACCACCGGCCCGGTACCCCTCACGGACGTCCGTGTGCCCGGCCTTCCGCGCCCATCTCCGGTTGCCGTCGAGCATGATCCCGACATGCTGGGGGCGCGGCAGCCCTTCCAGGGTGCTGGCCAGCCGATGCTCGTACAGCGCCTCCATCGGACGGCGGAGGAACATCGGGAGCAGCTTCATGAGCACTCTCCATCGGGTCGGGAGCAGCCTCCGATGAGACTATCAACGTCCGCCCGATGCCCTCGCCCAGGAGCCCAACCGCGTGTCCACACTCCGCAGTTGTCCCCCTCGTATGGCCGTACCATCGGTGCGTGACCATGAACGAGGGCGCCCGGTTGGGGGCGGAGGCCGCCCGTCTCCTGCCGCGACGGGGGAGCATCGAAGTCCTGCCGGGGCTGTCGGACGCCGAGTTCGCGCGGGTGGAGGCGGAGTTCGGCTTCGAGTTCAGTGACGATCACCGCGCCTTCCTGGCGGCCGGCCTGCCGACCGGGCGGGCATCTGCTCCGGGTGGGCGGCAGTCCTGGCCCGACTGGCGGGGCGGCGACCCCGACGAGCTCCGCGAACGGCTCGCCTGGCCGACCGACGGTGTGCTGTTCGACGTCGAGCGGGGCGGCTTCTGGTGGGAGGACTGGGGCGTCCGTCCTCCCGTGCTGGCCGACGCCCTCTCGGTGGCCCGCGCGCGTCTGGCCGAGGTACCGACGATGGTGCCGGTGTACTCGCACCGGTTCCTGCCTGCGGGGCGCGGCGCGTACGGCCACCCCGTCTTGTCGATGTACCAGACCGACATCATCGTCTACGGCGACGATCTGGTCGACTACGTCCACCACGAGTTCGGTGGCCTGCGCTCGGATCGTCCGGTCGTGGCGGGGGACCTTGAGGCGACCGTCCCGTTCTGGCGCGACCTCGTGAGCTGAACCGCCGCCGCGGAGATATGGAGTGTGGCATGGCACTGGTCAGGAAGGGCTCGCGGCTCATCACCGTGGACGGCACCGCCTACCGGTGGCGACTTCGCGGACGGCCGACCTACGACCAGGGCCTGGTCGTGTCGCCCCTCACCTATGCGGTCGAACTCGCCCGGACTCCCGGCACCACCTTGGTGGTCACCACCGGCCAACCACACCCGGGCAACTGGCTCGGTGCAGCCGCGAGGCCGGTCCTGCCCTCCCAGGTGGAGGGCAGCATCCGCGCCGCTCTCGCGGCGGGCTGGACACCCGCCGACCCCGGATCCCCGTTCCACCTCGGCCGGTCCGTCATGGCGCGGCGTCCCGGTTGACGGTCGTCACGGCGTCCGCCTCGTCCAGGACCGGCTGGTGAACGTGTGCGGTCGCCCCGTCGTGATCGCGTGGCGCGGGGCAGGTTCTCCGGGGTGCACGCCTTCGACCAGGACGGAGCGCTAGGGCGTGAGGCCGTCATGGGAGTCCGGGGCGGCGAGCCGTGCCGGGTCGTCCGGGTCGAGGCCGGCCGACCCGGGCGGTGTCCCGCCCGCCTGTCCGCCCCTGGGCGTGGACAGCAGCTCACGGCCCCGTTCCGGGGTCAGCAGAGGGCCGAGCAGCGGGTCGGCCACCCACCCCAGCGGGGCCAGGTGGTCGGGTCCCAGCGGCTGCCACAGCGGCAGGGCGGCCATCAGCGTCCGCCACGCCCCGTCGGTGTCGCCCCGCCGCGCGAGCTCCCGCGCCCGTTCGACCGCTTCCCCGAACGGTCCGGCCGCCGTGTACCGGTAGGTGCCGTCGCGCAGCTGCTCCAACGTCGCATACGCCAGCGACACCAGGTCGTCGCCGGCTCCGCGCAGGTGGAACGTCAGGGTGGAGTCGTCCCTGTACGGGTGCGCCGCGTGCTCGGCGACCAGCACCGGCAGCAGGTCGGTCGCGTACGGGGGATCGGTCACGACGCCCTCGAAGTACACCATGTAGGTGTGCCCGAGCAGACGGCGTATCTGGTCACCCAGCCCGACGGCCCGCGGCCTGCCGTACTCCTTGGCCTCGTCCAGCGCCTGCGCGGCCCGTTCCCAGTCGCCGCCCAGTGCCGCCAGCCGGGCCTGCTCGACCTGGGTGTCCAGCTGCCGCGTCGTGTCGTTGGCGAATTCCGGTTCCCCGTCGGCCCGTCGCGCCTGCAGGCTGTGGAACTCCTGGTACATGGCCCGCATGAACGCGAAGAAGTTCGCGTGCCGCTCGGGCCCCTCGCCGCTCCAGCTCGCCCACGTGTACACGGCCCATTCGCCGTCCTCATCCACGTCCTCGGGATCCAACAGGACGTAGGTGACGTCGGACTCGACGTCGAGCTGGAGACCGCGCCGCCAGATGTCCGCTTCCCGCCGCTCGGCGGGATCCGCGTCCTCGTCCAGGTACTCCTCGAACATGTCCGCCAGCCCGCTCGCGTCGTCGTGCCAGCGGGCGTCCGCGGTCCCCGCCAGGAGCCAGACGAACTCGCCGGCGTTCCGCCACCCGTCGGTGACCTCCAGGAACTCCCGGTACGACGGTGGCATCCGACGGCTGAGGCGCTGCTCCATGGCTGCGATCCGCCCCTCGGGCGCGGACGGGAACCCCAGCCACCGAGCCTGCCGGGCCGCTTCGTCCTCCTCACTCCGCGTCTCGTCGTCGGGAAGTGAATCCGCCCATTCCCCGCTCCACCGGAGCAGGAACGGCCGCCAGTCGAAGGCTGTCGCACGCGTCATACGCCCGATGCTGCCATCCGCCACTGACATAGCTCGCGTCAGAACATCTGGCGTGACTGTCGGTCGTCCTCGTCGTCCTCGTCGCGTCCGGGTGCGAGTGCGGGTGCGGAGACGAACCGGATGCGGCCGTCGGGCATCGGCGGGCGGTCTTACGTCGATGATGCGGCGGAGGGTGCACATGGGCTGCCGCCAAGGCCCATGGCACCGTTCCCCCACCGGACCCGCCACCTCGGCATGACCACGAACAGAGGCACCGCGCACGTGAACCAGCACCCCACGCCCCGGATCCTCCTCATCGGCGGAGGCGCCGGATCCGGCAAGACCGCCCTCGCCCGCGCCCTGGCCGACGTCCTTCCCGGTGCCGCGGTCCTCCACCTCGACTCGTGCTTCCACACCGACCCCACCCTGGCCCCCAGCGTCCCCCGCCTCAACGGCACCGGCCGGGTCGTCGACTTCAGCAATCCCCGCTCCCTCGACCCCGACCGGATCGAGAGCGCTCTCGCCGGGCACGCGGAAGCGCCGCTCGTCATCCTCGAGGGCGTCTTCGCGCTCGCCCTGCCCGAGCTCACTGCCCGCGCCACCTGGACCGTCTTCGTCGACACCCCCGCGGACGTCCGCATCGTCCGCAAGACCCTCCGCAAAATCCGTGAGGGCCAGGACCCGGTCCCCGGACTCCTCGGCTACGACAACAGCCGCCGCTCGTACCTGCGCCACGTCGCCCCCACCCGCGGCCACGCGCGCCTCGTCCTCGACGGAACCCGGGACCCCGCCGACCGCGCCGCACAGCTCCGGGAAGTCGTCACCGACGACGCCCCGCCGAACCTCGACACAGAGATACATAAATACTTCATATAAAGCTGCTATGTTTCATGCATGAGCCGCCAAGACACCGCGCACGACGCCTCCGATGCCATCGGGTCAGCCCTCTACGGTCTCGCCACCAGGGCCGTGAGGCGCCTTCCCCGCGACATGAGCCTGACGTCCGCCGCCACCTTGGCCACCCTGGACAAGACCGGCCCGCGACGGATCACCGATCTGGCGGTGTCCGAGGGCGTCACCCAGCCCGCGATGACCGTCCTGGTCCGGGTGATGGAGGAATCCGGGCTGGTCGAGCGGAAGGGCGACCCCTCCGACAGGCGGGTCACGCTGGTGTGTCTGACCGAGGCCGGCGCGGCGTACGTCCGGGCGCGACGTCAGGCGGGTGTCGACGCCTACGCGCGGTTGATCGGCCGGCTCACCGGTGACGAGGTCGAGGCCCTGGCGGCAGCCCTTCCGGCGCTGCTGCACCTGGCGGAGCTCGAAGGCCGCGCCCGAGAGGAGTCGGACCGGTGACCGAGGGCCACGCACATGACCAGCCCACGAGCACTGCCCCGATACGTTCCCAGGCGCGTCTGCTGGTCCCCTCCCTGGTGTTCATCGCCCTGGTCGTGGCGGCGGTCGCCAGCCTCGGGACGCCGCTCATCACCAGCGTGGCGACCACGTTCCGCGTCTCCCTCGACAGCGCGCAGTGGACGCTGACGATCGCCCTGCTCAGCGGCGCCGTCGCCACACCCGTCCTCGGCCGGCTCGGAGCCGGTCCGCACCGGCGGGCCACGATCCTCGCCACGCTGGCGATCGTCGTCGTCGGCAGCGCGCTCACCGTGCTGCCGCTGCCGTTCGCCTGGCTGCTCGTGGGCAGGGCGGCCCAGGGCGTCGGACTCGGCCTGACGGCGCTGATGATGGGCGTGGCCCGCGACCATCTTCCCGAGGAGCGCGGCGCGGCCACGATCGCCCTGATCTCGGTGGTCTCCATCATCGGAGCCGGCGTCGGCTACCCGCTGGCCGCGCTGCTCGCCGAGTTCGGAGGACCTCGGGCCGCCTACGGCCTCGGCCTGCTCGTCACCGCCGTCGCCCTCGTGACCGCGTGGCGCTCCGTGCCCGCGGCTCCCGAAGGCCGCTCCGCTCACGTGAACGTGGCCGGTGCGCTCGTCCTGGCGGGTGGACTGCTCCTGGTCCTGTTCCTGGCCGGCGAGAGGAGCCTGTGGAGCCGGCACCTCGCCGTGGCGGTGGCCCTTGCCGTCGCCGCCGTGCTCCTGCTCTGCGTCTGGACCGTTTCCGAGCTGCGCACCGGGACGCCCCTGATCGATGTCCGGGCGGTGCGGCACCCGGCGGTCGCGGGGGCGAACGTCGCCATGTTCGTCGGCGGGATCGGCATGTACCTCCTGCTCACGCTCATCACCCGCTACGCGCAGACGCCCCGCAGCGCCGGCTACGGCTTCGGACTGACCACCTTCATGGCGGGGCTGGTCCTCATCCCGTTCTCCGTGCTGGGGTTCGTCGCCGGCAAGCTCACGCCGCGGGTCCGCGAACGGGTCGCCGGCCCCCTGCTCCTGGCGGGCAGCGCCGCCGTCGTCGGCGGCGGGTTCGTCCTGTTCGCCACCGCCCGGTCCGGCCTGGCCGAACTGCTCGCGGCCATGGGCGTGCTGGGCTTCGGCGTGGGGAGCTTCTCGGCCGCCATGCCCGGTGTCATCCTGGCCGTCACCCCCAAGAGCGAGACGTCGAGCGCCATGAGCTTCAACTACGTCGTCCGCAGCGTCGGATACTCCCTGGGCAGCGCCATCGGCGGTCTGGTCCTGGCCGCCGGCACCCCCACCGGCCGCCTGTTCCCGAACGAGGACGCCTACACGACCGCGGCGCTGGTCGGCGTCGCCGCGATGGCGGTCACGACGACGGCCGGTCTCGCCCTCGCCCGCCGCCGCCCACCCGAGACCGATCCGAGCGCCGCCCCGGGTCGGTCCCGACGGACCGGAGGCTGACGATCGAAGCTTGCAGCGGGCCTGGCATGGACCTGGGCGCGCTTCAGACCACCGATTCCGCACATCAACCCCGAACACAGGAGGAACCATGGCCAAGGGCTACTGGGTCAGTGTCTACCGCAGCATCGCGGACCCCGAGAAGGTGGCTGCCTACGACGAGCTGGCTCGTGCCGCCGTCGAGGCCGCGGGCGGGCGGCTGCTCTCCCGTGGCAGCCGGGTCGTCGCATACGACGGCGGAATCGCCGAGCGCACCATCCTGGTCGAGTTCGACAGCTTCGAGCAAGCGGTCGCCGCGCGTGCGAGCGCGGCCTACCAGGAGGCGCTGGCCGTACTTGCCGACGGCGTCGAGCGCGACTTCCGCATCATCGAAGGCCTCGACTGACGAGCGAGGAGGCCGGCCGCATCGGCCGTGATGTCCGGAGCGACCATCGCGGTCCTAGGCATCGATGTCGGGCTGTCATGGGCAGGCGGCGCCGGGACGATCCGGTCGTTCCCGGCGGAGTGCCGGTCGACCGTCGCGGGATGGTGCTCGGCGGTGCGGTCGGCGAGGGCATCGGCTTCCACCGCTTCGACGCCCGCCCCGGCTGGTTGCTTCGCTCAGGGGCTGGTCTCCAGCCATGTGATGCGGGTGATCGTGAGGGACTCGGGGTCGCCGGTGAACCATTCGACGATGACGGGAGCGCCGGGGACGGCGGTGTCGTAGACATCGCCCCAGTGGTCGGTCGGGGTGGCGCCGGGCGGGACGGTGCCGGTTTCGTGCGCGGCGGCTATGACCGGCAGGAAGCGGACCGTGGCGGCGAACACCTCGGGGGCCTTGTCGGCCATGACGCCGAGGACGGCGGCGGCCTGGTCGGTCAGGCCATGGCTCACCGGCCGGTTCCGAGGGCGGCGAGGACCTCGTTGAGGCTGCGGACGCCGACCTGGTCGCCGGAGCGGAGGGCGGCGACCTGGGCGCGGTCGGCGTCGGTGCGGGTGGAGTCGGCGACGGCCCGCAGGTACCAGCGGTCCATCACGGCGAGCATGTCGGCGCCGGCCTGGGCGGCGAGGAGCTCCTCGAGGAAGGTGCCCTTGCGGGTGGGGTTCAGGGCTGCGGCGATGGCGTTGGGCGTCCGGGGCAAGCGGTCGGGCTCGCGGCGCTGGGGCAGGGCGCTCATGGTGGTGCTCCTTCCGGGTCAGGCTGCGGCGGCGGTGTGTTCTGCGGGAGGTCCGACGGAGAGGGTGGCGGGGCGCGGGGCGGCGTCGGTGGTGGCGTGGAGCGTGATGGTGACGGCCCCCGCAAGGTACGCCTCGACGAGGGTGTCGATGACGAGGGAGGTGCGGCCCTCACCGGCGTCGGCCTCGGCGCGGGCGAACACCTCGTCGTCGAGGGCGACCACGACGCGGCCGCGGCCGGGCCCACGCGATGCGCGCTCCGGTACGGTGACGCCGATGTGCCCCTCGGCGTACGCGGTCAGGAGCAGCTCGAGGAGCTGCGAGGCGGTCAGGAAGGTGCCGCCGTCGGCCAGGCGCCGGTAGTTCGCCTTGTGCAACCAGAGGTTGCGACGGGTGCGGGTCATGGGGGGCGGGCTCCTCGATGCGGGCCGGGGAACCGGCCGGGCACTGTCCGCGCCCGAGGCTAGCAACATCGGGTCAGTGACACCAGGTTCGACCACTGACGCTCCGCAGTGGCATGGTTCGACCGACACCTGACGAGAAGGCAGAGACGATGACCGCGCAGACCCACCCCGTCGACCACGAGCTCATCCAGGCGGCGGCGCACGTCGCCCGCACCCGCTGCCGGGGCGACAACCACACCATGGCAGCCGCGGCCCGCACCCACGACGGTCGGATCGTCACCGCGGTGAACGCCTACCACTTCACGGGAGGGCCCTGCGCCGAGCTGGTCCTCATCGGGACCGCAGCCGCGCAGGGCGCCTACGAGCTGAACACGATCGTCGCGGTGGGCGACCGCGACCGAGGGGTCGTTCCGCCGTGCGGCCGGTGCCGTCAGGTCCTCCTCGACTACTTCCCGACCCTCGAGGTCATCGTCGGCGACGGCGACCGCGTCCGCGCCGTCCCCGTCGCCGACCTGCTGCCGGAGAGCTACGTCTGGGCCGACCACCAGCTCGACGCCGAGTAGCCGCGCCCAGCCCTTCGCACCGCGCCAGGAGCGCCCGCGCGAGGCCCCGGGCGCCCCGGGCCTGGGCGCCCCGGGCCCGGGGCGGTCGGGTCACGTGTCGAGTGCGTGGCCGGTCGTCGAGTCGACGTGGTCCGGGATCTCGTCGTGGCGATCGCCCACCGTCGGTGTCCCGGTGGGTTCGAACATGAGGATCGCGGCGCCGGACGGGGCGTACGGCTTGTGCTCCGTGCCCCGGGGGACGGTGAAGACCGCCCCCTGCGGGAGCCGGACCGTGCGCTCGCCGTCCGGCTCGCGCAGGGAGATGTGCAGTTCGCCGTCGAGTACCAGGAAGAACTCGTCGGTGTCGTCGTGGGCGTGCCAGAGGTGTTCGCCCTCGACCTTGGCGACGCGGACGTCGTAGTCGTTGACGCGCGTGACGATGCGGGGGCTCCACAAGGCGTCGAACGAGGCCAGGGCGTCGCTCAGGGCGATGGGGTGGTTGTCGCTGCTCATGGACTCATCCTGAGCCGTTCCGCACGGCGGCAGTGAGTGCTAGGAATCGCATATGACGAAAGAATCCTCGCACGCGGGCGTCCACCGGGTCGTCGTGATCGTCGACGAGAACTCGAACCCCTTCGAACTCGGCTGCGCGACCGAGGTCTTCGGCCTGCGCAGACCGGAAATCGGCCGCGACCTCTACGATTTCAGGCTCTGTTCCCCCGAGCCCCGCACCCTGATGCGCGACGGATTCTTCACGCTCACCGGAGTCGCCGGCCTCGAAGCCGCCGACTCGGCGGACACCCTGATCGTCCCCAACCGCCCGGACACCGACGTGCCGCGCCGTCCTGCCGTCCTCGATGCCGTCCGCAGGGCACACTCCCGCGGTGCCCGCCTGATCGGCTTCTGCAGCGGAGCCTTCACCCTGGCCGAGGCCGGAGTCCTGGACGGGCGGCGGGCCACCGCGCACTGGCAGTGGGCGGATTCCTTCCGGGCCCGCTTCCCCGCCGTCCGGCTCGAATCGGACGTGCTGTTCGTGGATGACGGTGACATCCTCACCGCGGCGGGGAGCGCGGCCGCCCTCGATCTCGGTCTGCACGTGGTGCGCCGCGACCACGGCGCGGAGATCGCCAACTCCGTGAGCCGGCGCCTGGTCTTCGCCGCGCACCGGGACGGCGGGCAGCGGCAGTTCGTGGAGCGTCCCGTGCCCGACCTGCCGGACGAGTCCCTGGCCCCTGTCCTGGCCTGGGCCCAGGAGCGGCTGGACTCGCCCCTCACGGTGTCCGGCCTGGCGGCACGTGCGGCGGTCAGCCCGGCGACGCTGCACCGGCGCTTCCAAGCGCAGCTGGGCACGACGCCCTTGTCGTGGCTCACGGGGGAACGGCTGGCTCTGGCCTGCCGTTTGATCGAACGGGGCGAGTCCCGCTTCGAGGTGGTCGCACGGCGCAGCGGGTTGGGCACCGCCGCCAATCTGCGCCTGCTGATGCGCCGCGAGACCGGCATCACGCCGTCGGCGTACCGGCGCCGGTTCGGGCCGCAGACGCAGTGACCTAGGATCCGCGGCATGGACGAACGGGGGGCCGGGCCGGTGGCCTGGCACGTGCTGGAAGGGGTGCCGGCAGGCCAGGAGGAGGTTCCCGGGCTGCTGCGCGCACTGGTGACGCCCGGGCAACGCCAGAGGTCGTGGCGCCGGTTGGAGGACCGACTCGGCTGGAGGACGGAGAGCCCGCTGTTCGCCCAGGCTGTCGCGCACCTCTTCGTCCTGCTCCCGCAGCTCGACGACCGCAGGCTGAGGCAGGTGCTCGCATTCCTGGCCATGCGCGGTCATGGCGCCTGCCGCCGCTCCGTCGGCGTGCACCGCGGGGCGTACGAGCTGTTCACGAACGCCTGGCCCCAGGTGCTGCCCCTGATCCCGCATCGGGCGGCAGGCGTGCGGACCGGTGCGGCCTGGGTCCTGCGTTCGATCCGCTGTACGGAGCCGGCCGCGCTCGACGCGCTGCGCCGGAGGGCCGCCGTCGAGGACGATCCGACCGCGCTCGTGTCCCAACTGCTGGCGGTCGGTGAGCTGTCACAGGACCGCGAGTGGCTCCTGCCCTGGCTGGACCACGGGCATCCGCCGGTCGCCCTGGCCGCCGCGCGGGGCGTGCTGGCACCGGGCGGCGCGGCCACCGCGGACGGCGCTGCGGGCCGTGCGGTCGCCCGGGGGCTGGCGGCCACCGGAACGCCGGGGCTCACGGACGTACCGTGGTGGCCCCTCGGACACGAGGCGGTCGGACACTTCGCGAAGCTGGCGGCGCCGTACCCGGACGAGTCCGCGGCACTGCTCGAAGCGGGGGCCGGCCACCGGCACACGGACGTCCGCCGTGCGGCGGTACTCGCCGCGGGAGCACGGCTGGGGTACTGGCGCGACCGGGCGCCGGAGCTCTGGGAGGCGGTCGCCGCCGGACTGGGGGACGAGCCCGCCGTGGCCTCCGCATCGGTCGAGGTCCTCGCCGACGGCGGCCGGGCGGCGGCCCCGTACGCGGACCTGCTGGTCCGCCACGTCGAGCGGTCCGGGGGCGTCACCCGCCCGACGGTCGACGCCGACCTGGCGGTGCGGGCCCTGGTCGGCATGGACGACGAGAGGGCCGCCGGCTGGTACGTCGCGCGCCTCGGAAGCCACTGGCTCGACACGCCCCCGCTGCCCGCTCGCTGGGCCCCGCAGCTGCTGCCGGTCTTCCGCCGCCTGCTGACCGCCGACAGCCGGCAGCACCACGTGGTCTCCAGGATCCTGCGCACCCTCGCCGAGTGGGGCCCGGAGGCCGCGGCGGCGGTGCCCGAGCTGGTCGGACTGCTGTCCACC
>NZ_JBHVUQ010000198.1:0-12779 GCF_042884105.1 Streptomyces sp. NPDC058157 | reverse complement strand
GGCCGGGGGCGCGCCGGCGTCCCAGCGCGGGGGCGGGCCGACTGCGGGCGCTCGCACCGGTGCCGGCGCGCGCGCTCGGGCCCGTCGTCGCCCGGGTGCGCCCGCTGCTGCGGCGGATGCGGCCGGCCTACCCGCGGCCCGGGCGCAGCGGCTGGCGCCGCTGGATACCCTCCTGGCGCCAGTGGGTGGGCGCCTTCCTGTACCTGGTCACGGGTCTCGTCGCCTTCGTCGGCATCGCGTACGCCACCACGGACATACCGGACGACCTCAACTCTTTCGCCACACAGCAGGACAACGTCTACTACTGGGCCGACGGCTCCACGATGGCCCGGACCGGCTGGGTCAGCCGGCAGGAGATGCCCCTGGACAAGGTGCCCCCCAAGGTCCAGGGCGCCGTGCTCGCGGCCGAGAACGCCAGCTTCTACACGGACCCCGGGGTCTCCCCCTCCGGGGTCATGCGCGCCGTGCGCGCCGCGCTCACCGGCGGCGAGACCCAGGGCGGGTCCACCATCACCCAGCAGTACGTGAAGAACGCCTACCTGAACCAGGACCGCACCCTCTCGCGGAAGTTCACCGAGATCCTGCTGGCCCTGAAGCTGGACAACCAGACCGGCAAGAAGCAGATCCTGCAGGACTACCTCAACACCAGCTGGTTCGGCCGGGGCACCTACGGCATCCAGCGCGCCGCCCAGGCGTACTACGGCAAGGACGTCTCGAAGCTCAACGCCAGCGAGGGCGCCTTCCTCGCCTCCCTGCTCAAGGGCGCCGGCCTGTACGACCCCACCCTCGGCCCGGAGAACCACAAGCGGGCGGTGGAGCGCTGGAGCTGGATCCTGGACCGCATGGTCGAGACGGGCGCGCTCACGCCCGCGGAGCGGGCCACGTACAAGACGTTCCCGGAGCCCACGGGTCCGGGCACGGCCGGCACGCCCGGCGCGCAGAACGGCTACCTGGTGGAGCTGGCCAAGGCCTACGCGATCAAGGCGGGGCACATCAAGGACTCCGACTTCGACCTCGGCGGCTACCAGATCTACACCACCTTCGACCGCTCGCGGATGGCCGCGCTGACCGACGCCGTGCAGAAGGCGCAAGGGGACTTCGACGCGGAGAAGCGGCCCGGGACCGACACGCACGCCAAGATCGGCGCGGCGAGCGTGGCCGCGGACGGCCGGCTGCTCGCGGTCTACGGCGGGCCCGACTACCTCAAGCAGGGGTTCAACCAGGCGAACTCGACGACGATCCCGGTCGGGACGGCGTTCACGCCGCTGGTGTACGCGGCGGCGCTCGAGGAGGGGGTGGTGCGCACCCGCGGCAAGGACCGGACGCCCGTCTCGCCGTCCACGGTGTACGACGGCAACGACCAGGTGACCGTGCAGACGCCGGAGGGCCCGTACTGGGACCGCAGCGGCAAGGTGGTCAAGGGCCACAACGACGGGAACAAGAGCTGGGGGCAGGTGACCCTCCAGCAGGCGGTGGCGAACTCGGTGAACACCCCCATGCTCCAGCTCGGGCTCGACGTGGGACTGGACCGGGTGGAGACGTTCGCGGAGCGGGCCGGCCTGCTGCCGTCGAGCCTCGGGACGCGGATCCCGACGTTCTCGCTCGGGGAGAACTCCAAGCCCAGCGCGATCCGCATGGCCGGCGCCTACGCGACCTTCGCGGCCGACGGCATGCACACCGACCCGTACTCGGTGCGGTCGGCGAGCCGCAACGGGGCGGCGGTGCCGCTGGAGGCGCCGAAGCCGGTCCGGGCGATGTCGGCGAAGACGGCCCGGTCGGTGACGGAGGCCCTGCGGAGTTCGGTCACCGAGGGGGCCGCGAAGGCCGCGGCCAAGGCGCAGCCGGGCGCGGCCGGCAAGACGGGGACGACCGCGGCGAACACGGCGGGCTGGTTCGTGGCGAACACCGCGAAGGAGTCCACGGCGGTGGTCGTCTACCGGATGGCGCTGACCGACCTGATCGCGCTGCCCCTGACGGGGCTGGGCGGGGACGCGCCGGGAACGCCCGGCAGCGACCGGGCGGTGCGGCTGTGGACGGACTACATCAAAGCGGTCAAGTAGGGCGCGGCGGCCGCGTCCGCCCTACTTGACCAGGGTGCTCCACTCGGGCGCCTGCGCGGGGTCGAGCATCCGCAGCTGGGCCAGGACCTTGGGGTCCTGGGCGTCGAGCCAGTCCGACAGCTCCTTGAAGGACACGCAGCGGACGTCCTGGCGCGGGCAGACGTCCCGCATGACGTCCTCGACGGCCTGCATGTAGATGCCGCCGTTCCAGTCCTCGAAGTGGTTGCCGATGAACATGGGGGCCCGGCTGCCGTTGTAGACGCGGTTGAAGCCGTTCAGGTAGGAGGCGCGGGTCTGCGCCTCCCAGCCCCGGTACTTCGCCGGGTCGCCCTTGGTGCTGTCCCCGGACTGGTTGTAGAGGAAGTTGAAGTCCATCGAGAGGACCTGCAGCTCCTTGCCCTGGAGGGGGACGAGCTGGAGGGGGAAGTTCCAGATGCCGTTCATCTTGGAGGGCCACAGCTGGAAGTCGCCCGAGGAGCTCGCGTCGTAGCGCCAGCCGTACGGCTTGATCGCGGTGAGCAGGTTCTTCTGGCCCTCCAGGCAGGGCGCGCGGCCGCCGACGACCTCGCGGTCGGGGTCGAAGGGCAGGGGCGCCTCGTTGGTGAAGCCGGTGTTGGTCTTCCAGTTCTTGACGAACCCGTACGTCTGGTCGATCTCGCTCTTCCACTCGTCGGCGCTCCAGTCCCCGCCGCCCTTGGGGCCGCAGAAGTGCCCGTTGAAGTGGGACCCGATCTCGTCACCGTCGGCCCAGGCGCCGCGCAGCTGGGCGAGGGTGGACTTCACGTGCGGCACGGTCGGGTAGGAGATGGCGGACGAGCCCTGCGGGTGCTGCGGGGGGTGGTAGAGCGTCTTCTTCGCGTCGGGCAGGAGGTAGATGCCCGTGAGGAAGAAGGTCATGTGGGCGTTGCTCTCCTTGGCCACCTGGCGGAAGTGGGAGAAGAGGTGGTCGTCGCCCTCCAGGGCGCCGTCCCAGGAGAAGACCACGAACTGCGGCGGCTTCTCGCCGGGCTTGAGTTTCTCCGGCTTGAGCTGTCCCGGCTGCGGCCCGGTGTAGGAGGTGGAGCCGTCGCCCAGCACCTTGACCTTCCCGTCCCAGGGCTGCTCGGCGCCCTTCGCGGCGGCGGCCGCGTCGGCGGCGCTCTCGCTGGCGGCGAGCTTGGCCTCGCCCTGGGCGGGGGTGCCGCCGAGGGTGAACGCGTACGCCGTGGCGGCCGCCCCGCCGATGGCGAGGACGGCCACCGCTATGCCCAGGCGCTTGCGGCTGCGTGCCTTGCGCTGGAGCTTGCGGGCACTCCGGGACTCCGTCCGGGCGCCCGGAACGGTGTCGGTGTCGGCCATGCCTGTCGTCCCCCCTGATCACCGCAGCCGGGCCGCCGCGCGTGGATGGTTCGTACGAATATAGAACTTGTCGGCACTCTTCCCGCACCCCGGACCCCCCTGGCCCGTCGCTTCACAGCCATCTCACAGCACCTCCTGGAGGTGCGGGGCCCACATCCCCTGTCCTTCCCGGAACGTTCGCCTCCAGTCCAGTCGCGTCCAGCCCGCGGGGACGCGCCCGCGTTCACCACCGCCCGCCGCGGGTAGGCGCCGCACATGAGCTACGTCACATCCGGCGAGGAGTTCTCCCGGGACGACCGGTACCTGACCACGCGGATCACCGCGGACGGCCGCGACGGCTTCCCCGTGGAGCCCGGGCGCTACCGCCTGGTGGTCAGCAGGGCCTGCCCGTGGGCGAACCGGGCGATCATCGTGCGGCGGCTCCTCGGGCTGGAGGAGGCCCTCCCCATGGCCGTGGCCGCGCCGGTCCACGACGAGCGCAGCTGGAACTTCGGCCTGGACCCGGGCGGGCGCGATCCGGTGCTCGGCATCGAGCGGCTCCAGGAGGCCTACTTCGCCCGGGACCCCGGCTACGACCGGGGGATCACCGTGCCGGCGGTCGTGGACGTCCCGACCGGGCGGGTGGTGACCAACGACTTCCCGCAGATCACCCTCGACCTGTCGCTCCAGTGGACCGCCCACCACCGCCCGGGCGCCCCCGAGCTCTACCCGTGGGAGCTGCGCCCGCAGATCGACTCGGTGAACGAGGTGGTGTACCGGGACGTGAACAACGGCGTCTACCGGGCGGGCTTCGCCGGCTCCCAGGAGGCGTACGCGCGGGCGTACCGGCGGCTGTTCGACCGGCTCGACCGGCTCTCCGAGCGGCTGGCGGGCGCCCGCTACCTCGTCGGCGACACGATCACGGAGGCCGACGTCCGGCTGTTCACCACCCTCGTGCGCTTCGACGCCGTCTACCACGGGCACTTCAAGTGCAACCGGCGGAAGCTGAGCGAGATGCCGGTGCTGTGGGACTACGCCCGGGACCTGTTCCAGACGCCGGGGTTCGGGGACACGATCGACTTCGACCACATCAAACGGCACTACTACCTGGTGCACACGGACATCAACCCCACCGGCATCGTGCCGGCCGGTCCCGACGCCCGGGACTGGCTCGCGCCGCACGACCGGGCCGCCCTCGGCGGCCGCCCCTTCGGCGACGGCACCGCCCCCGGCCCCGTACGGCCCGCCGAGGCGGTCCCGCCGGACCACAATCCGCTGCGCTGAGGCCCCGTTCACCTTTTGTTGCGACTCATTCCGGTTTGCCGTAGGGCGGGGCGGGCAGCCGCGCCCTACGGGCGACGCCATCGCCCGGGACGGAGGACCGAGATGTCGACAAGCACACTCATAGCCGTAGTGGTGGCCGCGGTGGTCGTGGTGCTCGCCATCACCGTGACCCTCGCGCTGCTCGGGCGGCGGCGTCATCTCCGCCACCGCTTCGGACCCGAGTACGAGCGCGCGGTCGAGGAGAAGGGCGGCGTCCTGGCCGCCGAGCGCGACCTGCACGCCCGCGAGGTCCGGCACGACAAGCTCGACATCCGGCCGCTGCCACCCGAGCGGCGGCGTCAGTTCGCCGACCGGTGGAGCGAGGTCCAGGTGCACTTCGTGGACCAGCCGGCCGGCTCGGTCGACGAGGCCGACGACCTGGTGGCGAAGCTGATGCGGGAGCGCGGCTACCCCACCGACGGGTACCGCGGCGCCGTCCGTGACCTGTCGGTCGAACACGGCCGGACCCTGGAGCACTACCGGGCCGCGCACGACGTCAGGTCGCGCAGTACGGCCGGACAGGCGACCACGGAGGAACTCCGCGCGGCGATGGTGCACTACCGCGCACTGTTCGACGAACTGCTGACGGACCAGAGGAGCCGGTGACATGGGCACCCACGACGACGACATACGGCGGGGCGGAGCCCCCCTGACCACGGAGGACCTCGCGGGACCGGGCGCGGCCGGCGAGCCGGACGCGGGACCCCCGGTCTACCCGGGCGAGGCGACCGGGGAGCCCCTGTCCGGCCGGTCCCTGTCCGGCGGATCCGCCGGCCGGGACGAGGAGGACGAGGACCTGCCGGCCGGACGGACGGACGACGAGCCGGCGGACCGGCTCGCGGAGGACTCCCTGGACGGCCCGGCGGCCGGCGCCGCGGCGGGCGCGGGCGGTGACGGGCAGCCGCTGCTCGACACCGGGGACGCGGAGCACTACCGGACGGCCTGGGGCGAGATCCAGGGACGCTTCGTCGACGACCCGCGCGAGGCGGTCACCTCGGCGGACACCCTGGTGGCCGAGGTGATGCAGAGCCTCGCCGGCACCTTCGCCTCGCACAAGCAGGAGCTGGAGGGGCAGTGGCAGCGCGGTGACGACGTGGCGACGGAGGACCTGCGCCAGGCCCTGCAGCACTACCGCTCGTTCTTCAACCGCCTGCTCAACGCCTGAGCGGGCACGTCCCGTCCCGCGGGTGCCGCCGGCCCGGACCGGCGGCACCCGCGTACGTGTCCCTAGACCCCGGGGATCTGCCGGGCCCGGAAGGCCGCGCGGACGGCGGCCGCCGCGTCCGCGCCGTACATGCGCTGGGCGGTGGCGACGGTCGTCAGCGCCGCGTCCTGGAAGCCGGTGTCCGGGCGGAAGCCGAACTGGGCGTTCACGATGATCCGGCCGGCCGTCCGCGCGCCGAGCGACTGCCGGATGTCGAACAGGGCCCGGGACCAGATCTCCCCGTCCGCGTGGACCTCGCCGACGCGGTCGGCGTAGACCTTGTTCCCGTCGATGCGCCGCAGGCAGTGCGGGGCGGCGCTGTACTCCACCGAGTCCCAGTCGCCCACGCAGGCCAGGTCGGTCTTGCGCGGCCAGCCGTAGCGCTCGTCCGCGTTCGCGCCGACGGAGACGGCCAGGAAGTCGCCGAAGGCCTCGCCGATCGCGCCCGCCTCCGGCGAGGTGCCGAAGCCGGGAACCTGGGCGTTGTGCACGGCGTGCCCGTACTCGTGGACGATGACCTCGGCGTCCTCGGCGTCGTCCACCCCGCCCTTGCCGAAGCGGATCTCTGCCTTCTTGTCGGAGAAGAAGGAGTTGTCGGCGCCCCACTGGTTGATCCGCACGGGCTGCGCACGGTCGTTGGCGCCGGGCAGTTCGCTGCCGAATCCCAGGCCCTGCAGGTACTCCTGCGCCTCGTTGACCCAGAAGTACGCCATCACCTGCTCGAAGCCGTCGTCCTTGCGGCTGAAGGAGGCGGCGTCCGCGACCCGGACGGGGGCGCCGGTCTCCGAGCGGATGGCCGCCCACCTGCCCGAGAGGGTGCCGCCCGCGTCGAGGTTGCGCAGGGCGGCGAGGGTGTAGGCGGAGGCGGGGACGGCCGCGGCGCCGTCCTTGCCGTCGGTGAGCGTCTGGTCGCCGGAGGACTGGACGGGGTTGACCATGAAGATCCGCCCCTGGGGCGGCGGGGAGGCGGCCGTGGCGGTGCCGGCGGACTGGGCGGAGACCGGGCCGGCGAGGGTGAGCGTGGCCACGGTGGCGGTGGCCGCGGCGACGAGGCCGCGGGATATGCGGCGAGCCATACAGATCCTCCTGGGACGGGGGGTGGGAGGTGTGTGCGTGGTGCGGGCGTGATCCTTGCGCACGCGGCCCCCTTTTGACCAGGCCTCGGACACCCCGGGGCGTGGGTGCTCCCAACGCCGTTGCGGGCGCGGGGAGTCGGACCGTCCCGTCCCGTGGTGGGCGCCGGCCGCCGCGTTCACCGGGACGGTGGCGGGGGCCTGGGCTCCCGCGGGCCGCGAGCGCGGCCTCGGCCACCTCCACAGGAGCAATGTGAACGGGTCACTTCGGCTTGCATCTGCTGCGAATCGTGGCGTGAATGCCTCTTGGATGATTAACTGACACCCACCGGCCCCGGACGGGCGAGCGGCTCTCTCCGTCCCGGGATCGCCGGCCTGAGGCCCCTGCGCGCCGATCGCGGTGTTCGCCGCGCAGGGGCCATGAACCGTTCCCCGGCCCGCGGGCGGAGCGTCCCACAGGTGGAGACGGCCTGGCATATGCGTGCTGTTCAGGCGCATCCTTGCGTAGATGCCGTACATATCGGCACCACGGGCTCGGATCTGAGGAGTGGCCATGGCGGTCGTCGTCGTACAGCGCGGTTCCACACAGGCCCCCCGCGCCGTGCGCGAGGTGCTCGCCGCGGCGGGGCTGACCGCACGCACCGTCCTCCTCACGGACGGCGGCGGCGCCGCGCCCGACGGCCTCGGCGGGGTGGACGGCCTGATCATCCTGGGCGGCCCCCGGCCCGGCCCGCCCCGCTCCCCCGGCCACGTCCTCGTCCGGGAGGCACTGGCCGCCGAGGTGCCCGTGCTCGCCCTGGGCGCCGGGGCGCTGCTGCTGGCGCAGGACCCGGGGCCGGCCGAGGAGCCCTGGGCCGGGCCCGACGGCGGGCGGCGGCTGCGGCTCACCGCGGCCGCGGGCACCGACCCGGTCTTCGCCGGGGCCGGTCTGCCCTGCGGCGGGCTGCGGCCGGCCGCAGGGGCGCTGGAGTTGCCGGCCGGCGCGGTGGTCCTGGCCACCTGTGAGGGCTACCCGGAGCAGGCGTTCCGGGTGGGTGCCAGCGGCTGGGGGGTGCGTTTCCTCCCCCAGGGCCCCGACACCGCCGACGCGTGGGCCGGCCGGATCCTGGCCCGGTTCGCGGCGCTGGTCGCCGCCCGCGCCGAACACACCGCCACCCGCGCCTTCTTCACCCGGCGGGCCGATGCCTGGGAGGAGCGGTTCGCCTACCAGGCACCGGCCTACGAGGCGGCCGTCGCCCGGATGCGGCTCGCTCCCGGCGGGCTCGCCCTGGACCTCGGCTGCGGCACCGGCCGGGCCATGCCCGCGCTGCGCGCCCAGGTCGGGCCTTCGGGACGGGTCCTGGGCATCGACCTCACCCCGGCCATGCTCGCGGCCGCGGCCCGGCACGGCCGCACCCGCCACGGCGACCTGCTGGCCGCCGACTGCACCCGCCTCCCGCTGCCCGACGCGTCCGTGCGGGGCGTCTTCTCGGCGGGGCTGCTGGGCCACCTCCCGGACGCGAGGGCCGGCCTGAACGAATGGGCCCGCGTCACCGCGCCCGACGGGGTACTCCTCCTCTTCCACCCCTCCGGCCACGCCGAACGCGCCGCCCGCCACGGCCGCCCCCTCGACCCCGCCGACCCGCTGGCCGAGCACAACCTCCGGCCCGCGCTGGCCGCCACGGGCTGGCGCCTCGACGTGTACGAGGACGCCCCCCACCACTTCCTGGCCCGCGCCGTCCGCCGCCCCTGACCCGCAGCGAGGGCCCGGCCCCGGGGGAGGTGAGGGGGGCCGGGCGGGACCACGGGGGTCGTGGACCGGGGGGAGGATCACGACGCGCCCCGTGGTCCCGTTGCGCGTCTGCCCCGCCGACGCGGCCCCAACCCCCCGGGGCTGCGGATCCCGGCGGCGCCGGGTCAGCGGCCGAGGGCCTCCTTCAGTTCGGCCTTGTCCATCTGGGAGCGGCCCTTGATGTTGCGCTGCCTCGCCTCGTTGTAGAGCTGTTCCTTCGTCGGTCCCTGGGAGCCGCTGTGCGACCGCCGGCCGCCGCGCTCGGACGAGGACATGTCCTCGATGGAGGACCTGCTGGCCGTCTTCGACTCGCCGGAGCGGGCCCGTTCCTTGTTCACGGTGCGGGCGGCGATCTCCTCGGCCCGCTTCGTGGACTCGCCGCGGTCGAGCGCCGACTCCTTGATGTGCTCGTACTGCCGTTCCCGCTTCGGGGAGGAACCACGGGGCATGGTCTTCTCCTTTCCCTGCCTCGGGGGACGGCCGGCTCGCGCCGGCCGTGTCCCGCGCCTACCCGCTCCGGGCGCGGTCATGGGCAGCCGTGTTCACCCGTTCGCCCTGGCATGGGCCCGCGGATCCGGGGCAGAAGCGCGCATCCGAGAGTCGCAGAGGAGGTCGCCATGCCTGCGAAGGGAAGCAGCCACCCGGACGGGACCGTCCGCCGGGCCGCCGCGGAAGCCGCCGCTCCGTGGCAGGACTTCGACGAGGTCATCGAGCGGATGCTCGACCTGTTCGGCACCGGTGGCCCCGCCGGGCGCGGGAGCGGCGGTGAGCACCCGCCGGAGAGGAGCCGACGGCCATGAGCGAGAGCGGGACGCGGGGGGACGAGGTGTACCAGCCGCGTGACGAGGCGGAGCCCGGGGAGTCCCAGCCGGACATGGAGAACGCGCTGGACGAACCCGACCTGGACCAGACCCTGGACAGCGGCTACTCCCCGCCCGACCGCCCCCTGGCGGTCACCCGGCACGGCACGACCGCCGAGGAGCAGCGCGCCGGGGAGACCCTCGACCAGCGCCTCGCCCAGGAGCAGCCGGAGCCGGACGGCACCGGCGCGGGCCTGGGATCCGAGGCCGCTCCGGGCGAGGACCTGGCCGGGGCGGGCGGTGACGGCGGCGAGGACATCACCGGCGACCCGTACGGCGACGCCTCCACCGCCGGGCGGGAGCGGGCGGGGCGGATGGCCCCGGCCGAGGAGGGCCGCCCGGTCCGGCACATCTCCGTGCTGGCCCGCGACGCCGGGATCAACGGCGGGGCCGCCTCCGCCGAGGAGGCGGCCGTGCACGTGGTCGAGGAGGAGCCTGACGCGGAGCCGTAGCGGGCCGCGCGGGCCGTCCAGCCGTACGGCCGGCCCCGGGAACGAGGTGTTCCCGGGGCCGTCGCGTGCGCTCGGCCGCGCCGGCCCGGTCAGTTGGGGAAGCGCTGCCGGACCCGGTGCTTGCGCTAGCGGGAGGGTGAGAGGGCGGGGAGGACCTTGGTGCGGAAGTTCTCGAAGAAGGGGGCCTGGCCGGGGCCGATCTGGCCGATGTAGACCTCGTCGAAGCCGGCGTCCACGTACGCGCGGACGGCCTCGACATGGGCCTCGGGGTCGTCGCCGCAGGGCACGGACTCCGCGACCTGTTCCCGGGTGACCAGCTCGCTCGCCTGCTCGAAGTGGGCGGGGGTGGGCAGGATCTGGGCCAGTTCGCCCGGGAGGAGTTCGCTGGGCCAGAGGCGGTGGACGGTGTCCACGGCCCGGTCGCGGTCCTCGTCCCAGCAGACCTTCAGCCCGCCGGCCACGCGCTTGCCGGCGCCGCCGCCTTCCCGGAAGGCGCCGATGAGCTCCTCGTCCGGGCTCATCAGGACGTACCCGTCCCCGATGCGCCCGGCGAGTTCGGCCGCGTTGGGTCCGAAGCCGGAGACCAGGACCGGCGGCGGCGCGTCGGGCACCGTGTACAGGCGGGCGTTCTCGACGGTGTAGTGCTCGCCGCGGTGGCTGACGAGTTCGCCGGTGAACAGCCGGCGCATGACCTCGACGGCTTCCTCCAGCATGGCGGCCCGGTCGGCGAAGGGGGGCCAGCGGTCGCCGTGGACGTGCTCGTTGAGGGCCTCGCCGGTGCCGACCCCGAGGGTGAAGCGGCCGTCCAGCAGCACGCTGGACGTGGCCGCGGCCTGGGCGGTGACGGCGGGGTGGATCCGGACGGTGGGGCAGGTGACCAGGGTGGTGACGGGCAGGGAGACGGTCTGCGAGAGGGCGCCGATCACCGACCAGACCAGGGGGCTGTTGCCCTGGGCGTCGTTCCACGGGTGGAAGTGGTCGGAGATCGCGAGCCGGGTGAATCCGGCGTCCTCGGCCCGGCGGGCCTGGTCGAGCAGTTGCGCGGGGGTGAACTCCTCGCACGCCAGGAAATAGCCGAACTCGGTCATGGACAGCACCTTTCGTCGGGTCGGGCGGCCCCCGTCGCCGACCGCGGACCGCGGGCCGCGCCGTGGGCTCCTGGTCCGCGTCTGCCCGGGCTCCGCCGCCGGACACCGGGGGCGGGCCGCCGGTGTCCGGCCCCGTGACGCGTGAGGCGTCAGCCCCGGCCCGGCACTGGCCAAGTCCATCTGTCCGGCGATGAGTCGGGGAGGGACTCGTCATGCCCCCGAGCCGTCGGCCTCCGGCCCCGCCGCGCGGGCCCGCGCCGCCTCACCGCCCGGCGGCGCCCCCGATCCCGTGCGGTTCGATCAGCCCGGCGGGCTCCCGCGGCCCCCCGGCCGTGGGCAGCGGGCCCGCGGCGAGGAGCTCGAGGAGGCCGATGATCTCGTGCCCCGCTTCGGCCGGGTGGCGGAACCGGCCGCCGGGCACGATCGCGTACCGGTTGCGCCGCCCGTCGGCGGCCCGGTCCCGCAGCAGGTAGCCGTCCTGCTCCAGGTCGGCGACGATCGCCTGCACGGTCCGTTCGGTGAGACCGCAGCTCACCGCCACGTCACGCAGCCGGACCCCGGGGTCCCGGGAGATCGCGAGGAGGACGCGGGCGTGGCTGGTGAGGAAGGTCCACCGGGGCCGATGCTCGCTGATCGGTTCCATATCCCCCACTATGCCGCATATTGGGGGTGATGGATTACCTGTATAGGATTTCCGGTAAATCTTGACGTACGTGCTGAATCTGTTGAAAATCCGATCAGAGCATCATTTCGGGCCTTCTGGAGATCCCCATGAACGCCTCCGCCGACGCCGAGATCCCCCGCGGCATCCCCCGCGACGAGCACGGCCGTCCCGACGGGTCGATGAACGTGACCGTCCGCCGCGACGGCCCGGGCACCGCCGCGGTCCGGATCACCGGCGAGGTCGAGCCCGGCCAGGCCGACGAGCTCAGGCTGGCGCTGCTGGCCGCCCTGGACGCCTGTCCCGGCGGGATCAGCCTCGACGTCGCCCGGGCCAGGTTCCGCGACGGCTCCGGACTGAACGCGCTCCTCGACGTGGAACGCGAGGCGGCGGCCCGGCACCGGCCGCTCACGGTCACCGCCGCCCCGCCCGCGGTGCGGCGCCTCCTCGACGTGGCCGGCCCGCCCGCCCCCGCCACCGGCGGGGCGGTCCCCGGTACGGTGCGGCCGGGGACGGCGCCGCCGCAGCCGCGCGGCGTGCACGGCTTCGAGGTGTGCCGGGCACTGCTGGAGGCGCAGGACGCCGACGGCGGTCACTGGGTGGTCTTCCTGGAGGGCTCCGTGGAACCGGACGAGCGCTCGGCCCTGCGGCACGCCCTGGCCGGGGCCGACCCGGGCACACCGGCGTACGTGGTCGAGCTCGGAGGCCTGCGGCTGATGACCCCGGCGGCCACCGCCGTGCTGGCCGAGCTGGGACGCACGCTGTCCGCGCACGGCCGGCGCCTGCTGCTCGTGGGCCCGCACCGGCTGACCGACCCGGTCGTCCAGCTCAGCCGCACGTCCGGCTTCGTGGAGTTCCACGCCCACCTGGACCGGGCCCTGGCCTCCGCCCGCGCGAGCGGCCCCGGCCACCGGGGCGCGGACCGGCCCGGGCCGGTGGACGGCCGGACCGGCGGGCGGCCCGTCTGACG
>NZ_JBHVUQ010000197.1:0-12790 GCF_042884105.1 Streptomyces sp. NPDC058157 | reverse complement strand
GCGCCACCCCCGCAACTACCTGGCCTTCCTCGGCCTCGCCGCCGCCCTCTGCTGCTACAAACGACTCATCCGCCCCACCACATAGGACACGGTCTAAGAACAGCCACCCGAGCTGCCGACGTGGTCGAAGTCCACGCGGCGGACCCCGAGGCGCACGGCGGCCCGGTCCCTGCCCAGGGGCACGTACCGGTCGGGGACGGCGGGCAGTCCCGGGGGCGGACCAGGGCTGCCACCTGATCGGGGTGGACGTCGGAACCCCGCGCCTCGCCGCCGAGGTAGACCAGCAGGCCCGCCTTCACCAGGTGCCCGACCGCCCGAGCAGTCACCCTCCGCCGCAGGATCGGCACCGGCACCCCCAGAGTTCGCGTCAGCCGGCCCGCCGCCCGTACTCGTCGTAGCACTCACGCCGCCGTCGGTCCCGGCCAGCGTCAGGTAGGCGACCGACGGGCCCGTGTTGCTTCGATCTTGTCGTGGGTTCACAGCCAGGCCATCAACGGCGCCGCCGTCGAACTGCGGTTGCGGGGGTGATGACCACGAGTGGGCGAAAGGGGGGTACCAACCGGTTCTGGTAGAGGTGGTTGCCTGGTGGGGCGTCCGCGCCGCTGCTACCGGTCGGCGGTGAGCTTGCCCGCGGCGGCCCAGCTGTCGGCGGGGACCTCGTGGATCCAGACCTGGACGGTCTCGGCGGACAGCTGCAGGGTGTCCACGAAGGCGTCGGTGATACGCGCGACCAGCTCGCGCTTGAGCTCGGTGCTGCGGGGGCCCTGCTGAATGGTGACGATCGGCATGGTCTGCTCCTCAAAGTGGTGCGCCATCCGGCTCCCGATGTCCGGTCTGCGCTCTGGGAACAGTCCACCGCAGAGCCTGGCGGCGAACCAGACGCGCTTCGCTCTGGCAGCGATCACGATTCGTGATCGTGCGCGGCCTACCCCCGGCAGGCCGCGACCAGCAACTCCGGATGCGGCACGGTGCGGCGCACCCCGAGCGCCACCGGCAGGGCCAGCACACGGTCCCGCAGCGGCCGGAACGCGATCCGCGGATGGCTCGTCAGACGGGCGTTGGCCGCATAGACCACCGTCCACATCGGGGTGCCGGTGCCGATCGCGGCGAGCGTGTCCTGCAGGGTGCTGGACGCCGGGCCGGGGACGGGCCGGAAGCCGGCCCGGTGGCAGGCGGTGAGCACCAGGTCGACCAGCGCCGGATGGTTGCGGCGCTCGGTGAGCCGCAGCGGCAGTTCGGCGAGGTCCGCCAGGTCGAGCTCGGAACGCTCCGCGAGCGGGTGGCGGGCGGGCAGAGCGACCATCAACTCGTCGGCCGGCAGCGGCAGGAAGCGCACGTCGTCGGTGGTCGCGGGGATCTCGCCGCGGACGAAGGCCGCGTCGAGGCGGCCGTCCGCGAGCCTGGCGAGCCGCTCCTGCACCGGGGCCGAGTGCAGTTCCACGCGGACCTCGGGCGCGTGCCGTTGGTAGGCGTCGAGGATCCGGTCGAGCCGCTCGCCGAGCCCGGTGATGGTGCCGAGCCCGAACGCCCGGCCGCCGGGAGCGGCCAGTTCGGCGGCCAGCGCCGCGGCGGCCCGCTCGGCGGCCAGCACGTCCCGGGCGGCCGGCAGGAACCGTTCGCCGGCCGCGGTGAGCCGGACGTACCGGGGCGAGCGGTCGAACAGCTCCACCTTCAACTCCCGCTCCAGCCGGCGCACCTGCTGGCTCACCGCAGGCTGGCCGAGCATCAACCGGTCGGCGGCCCGTCCGAAGTGCAATTCCTCCGCGACGGCGACGAAGCACCGCAACTGGCGCAGCTCCACGTGATCCCCCGGTTCCGGTCCCTGTACTGGTCTGCGGCGGCCCGCGAAGGCCCCCGGGCAGCGTACGGCCGGGCCAGGCCGCTCCCGCCACCCGGGGACGCAGCGGTACCGTCCCGGGACCACCCCCGCCTTGTGCAGACACCCGCCGCAGCTGGTGTGCATCGCCACCGGCGGCATGCTTGACCGGCAGGATCCGAAAGTGACGACGTAGCAGCGTCGGCGACCCATCCACGGCGCCCAACGCCCCGGGGGCCCTACACGGGGGTGTCCTGGAGGGTCGTGAAGCCGGTGCCGCAGGCGGCCACCAGGTTCGAGCGGGTGAACGGCGCGTCCGAGGTGGTGCACGTGGCCCGGCGCAGCTCCCCGTTGCGGTCCTGGAGGGTGATGTAGAGGGAGCCGGGGTTGGCTTCGGTGACCGAGGCGGCGGTGTCCGTGACGCACTTGGGCGCGTGCGCGAGGACGCCGAGGTTGACCCAGACGCCCGGGTTGCGGCTGTCGTTGAGGAACGCGTGGCCGTGCCGGTCGGTCGCCACCGTGAAGATCAGACCGCCGGGGAAGTTCAGGTAGTCCGGTGCGGCGGTGGCGAGGTCGCGGGAGGTGGAGCACTTCCTGCGGTCCTCGTCCTCCCGGTCGTCCTCGGACCTGGCCGGCTTGACGGTCCCGGCCTGCTTGGCCGGCTTGCCGGCGTTCGCGGGATGGGAAGCCTTCGTCTTCTTCTTGGGCTGGGGATCGTGGTCCACACCCTGCGCCGCCGCGGAGGGCGCCATCAGGGCTCCGAGGAGCACCGCCCCCGACACCGCCGAGATCCCCCGCGCGACCCAAGCGAGCTTCGTCATCTGATTCCTCCGTGAGTGCAGGCCGAACGTCCGCGACCGAACATCCCCGACCCACCGACAGCACACACGCAAAGCGAGAGGTCGTCACTCAGGGGAACCTTTACGAAGGGCCGAACGGCGGTGGGCTACGGGAGAGCACGACACGAAGGTGGCAGCCGGCCACGCCCCACCTGCCCGCTTCCTCCACGCGTTCGACCTGCGTGGCCGCCCGCTCGCACCTCGCGGGCCACAGCTCGTACGCCAGGGCGACCCGGTCGCGGAGCATCCAGCCGAGGAATCCAGACGAGGCCGTGCTAGCGATCGGCTCCGTGTGGGTGCGACCGGCGCGGAGCCGCAGTACCGGCACGTCCAGCCGTAACAAGGCGCCCCGCAGCCGCCCTCGCACCGGCCCGCCCCCCCGGCCGCGGTTACGGATGCGCGTGCTGGCAGTTCGCCGAGCCGGGCGTGAGCGACGACCCGGCCGCCGGGGAACACGGGGCTTGCACAGCGACCCGCGGGACGGCGCGCTGCTCCCTGCCTGACCCGGCACGGCAACGGAGCCGTACGCACCCGGGCCCTCGGCGGGCTGCGACGCCTGGGCGTCCTCGACACCTTCGGGCTGGTCCGGTACGCCTCCGATCCGGACCCGGATGTCGTCGCGGTCGTACCACGGGCCTGCGCGACGCCCCGGCGCTCCTGCGCCGATGAGGGTTCGCCGTATCGCGCGAGCCGGTGCCCACACGCTGGCACCCTGCCGGCCCGATCTCCGGGTGAAGTACGTTCATGATCATGAACATCAGGCCTCCGGAGCCTCTTGCTCCATGGCCGCTGCCGATGCGTCGTTCGACGATCTGGCGCCCCTGGGCCGTCTTATCGGCAGCGCGCGGATCGTCGCCTTGGAGGGAGGCTCCCATCGGATACTCGAGCACGGCCTGATACGTGACCGAATACTGCGCTTCCTGATTCAAGAATGGGGATTCACCGTCTACGCCGCGGAAAGTCGGGACCACAGCCAGCCGGGCCGTCGACACCTGGACTCGGGGCGGTGACACAGACCTCGACACGCTCCTCGCTCCCCATTCGGGCGGCTGTTCCGCCCAGTCGACTGAAGGCCGCGGCACCCTGCGGTGGCTGCGGGCTCACCACGCCGAAGCGGCGCACCCGGTCCGCTTCGTCGGCCTCGACCTACCTGCCGCCGGAGGCTCGCTCAGCCTGGACGCCGCCATCCAGGCTGTCTTTCAACCGTGCTCGGTCAACTACTCAACCGGATCACGGTGATGCGCGACGGAGGTGATCCGCCGGGACCGGGCCGGCGCCTACGCACGGGTGCACCCAGGCCGTGTTCGCGGCGACCCCGCTTCCCGCCGGGCAGTGCGAGCACTCCGGCGAGATCCGTCACCGCGCAGACCCGGTGCGCGGCCCACGACGAACGGGCCGCCCCCGGTCTTCGGCCAGGGCCAGGACATGCCGCCGGTGCCCGGCGTCGGCGTCGGCGCCGTTCAGCTCTTGTGGGTCAGCGGCTGGGCGGCGAAGCTCACGCCGGCCAGGCCGTGGGCCATCAGGTTGCGGATGTTGCCGTGGTCGGAGCCCTCCGGCGTCGCCAGCACGCTGCGGTAGTGCTCACCGAAGGCCTGCAGCGCCTCCTGGTCGCTCAGCCCCTCCAGCAGGGCCAGTCCCAGCGTCTTGCAGGAGCCCTCGTTCTCGCCCGCGGCGTTCTCGGCCTCGCCGTTGCGGAACGCCTGCGGCTGGTAGTCGTAGTGCGCCGCGATGAAGGCCAGGGTGTCGGCGAACTCGTGCTCACCCGACGCGAGGCTCTCCCGCAGCACATTCAGATCGTCGGTCATGTCGGTTCCCTCGGGGTTGGACGGACGACCGGTCGCCGTCCGTGACCGGACGACAGTACCGTCCCCGGGGCCGACCGGTAATGTGCGGCATCTCCGCAGGTCACGATGTGAGATGGTGCGATCCGCCGAGAGGCGGTCGCGGCCCGGGCGGGCAGGGCGGCGTCACCGCCGGGGCATTGTCAGTGCCGGGCAGCATGATGACCTTCATGACCGAAAACAGTGCCCTCCTGCTCTCCCCCGCCGCCTACACCGAGGCCGTGACCACCGCCCTCGCGGCGTCGGCCGCCTACTACGGCGACGGGACCACCCCGCTCGGTGACGACGAGTACGACGGGCTGCTGCGCGCCATCGCCGCCTACGAGGAGGCGCACCCGGACGAGGCGCTCGCCGAGTCGCCGACCGGGAAGGTGGCGGGCGGGGCCGTGCAGGGGGACGTGCCGCACTCGGTGCCGATGCTCTCCCTCGACAACGTCTTCGACGCCGACGAGCTCGCCGAGTGGGCCGCCGGGCTGGAACGGCGCCTCGGGCACCCGGTGGCCGGATGGTGCGTGGAGCCCAAGCTCGACGGGCTCGCCGTGGCCGCCCGCTACCGTGCCGGACGGCTCGTCCAGCTCCTCACCCGCGGCGACGGGCTGGCCGGCGAGGACATCACCCACGCCGCCGACGCCGTCCTCGGTCTGCCCCCGGTCCTCACCGAGCCGGCCGACGTCGAGCTGCGCGGCGAGGTGCTGCTGACCACCGCACAGTTCGAGGAGGCCAACCGGATCCGCCTCGCCCACGAGGCCACGCCCTTCGCGCACCCGCGCAGCGGAGCCGCCGGCACCCTGCGGGCCAAGGACCGCCCGTACCGGATCGAGCTGACCTTCTTCGCCTACAGCGCGATCGGCCTGGACGACGGCCTCGGCCACCTCGCCCTGCTGGGGAAGCTGGCCGGGCTCGGCGCGAACACCGCCGCCGGGACGGCCGCCGCCCCGACGCGGTGCGAGACCCTGGAGCAGGTGCGGGAACGGATCGACGTGATCGCCGGCCTGCGCGCGGAGCTGCCCTTCGGGATCGACGGCGTCGTCGTCAAGGCCGACACCGCCGAAGACCAGCGGCAGGCGGGCAACGGCTCGCGCGCCCCGAGATGGGCGGTGGCCCGGAAGCTGGCGGCCGAGCACAAGGTGACGCGGCTGCTGGCGGTGGAGTGGAACGTCGGCCGGACCGGGATCATCGCCCCGCGCGCGGTCCTGGAACCCGTGGTCATCGACGGGGTGACGGTCACCTACGCCACGCTCCACAATCCGTCCGACATCACCCGCCGCGGGCTCATGATCGGCGACCAGGTGTTCGTCTACCGGGCCGGGGACGTGATCCCCCGGGTCGAGGCGCCGCTGGCCGACCGGCGCACCGGCGCCGAGAGCCCGATCGTCTTCCCCGAAGCCTGCCCCCGCTGCGGCGACGCGATCGACACCTCCGAGCAGCGCTGGCGCTGCGTGCGCGGCCGCAGCTGCCAGGCCGTGGCCTCGGTGATCTACGCGGCCGGACGCGACCAGCTCGACATCGAAGGGCTCGGCGGCACGCGGGCCGTCCAACTGGTGGAGGCCGGGCTGGTCAAGGACATCGCCGATCTGTTCACGCTGACCCGTGAGCAGTTGCTCGGCCTGGAACGGATGGGCGAGACCAGTGCCACCAACCTCCTGGCCGCGCTCGAGACCGCCCGCGGGGCGGCGCTGAGCCGCGTCTTCTGTGCCCTCGGCGTCCGCGGCACGGGCCGCACGATGTCCCGCCGGATCGCCGCGCACTTCGGCTCGATGGCCGCCATCCGGGCCGCCGACGCCGACACGCTGGCCGGGGTCGACGGCATCGGCGCCGAGAAGGCCCGCGTCATCGCGGCCGAACTCGTCGAACTCGCCCCGCTCCTCGACAGGCTCCAGGCACAGGGGGTCGGCACGCAGGTCACCGAGCCGCAGCACAGGCCCGCGCCCGGCACGGGCGACGGCGAGGCCCCGGAGGACGGTCCGGCGGGCGGCCCGGCGGGCGGTCCGCTGGCCGGACAGGCCGTCGTCGTCACCGGCTCCATGACCGGTCCGCTCGCGGATCTGTCCCGCAACGAGATGAACGAGCTGATCGAGCGGGCGGGCGGCAAGGCGTCCTCGTCGGTGTCCAAGCGCACCACCCTCCTGGTGGCGGGCGAGAAGGCCGGCTCCAAGCGTGCCAAGGCCGAAGAACTGGGCATCCGCATCCTCGGCCCGGAGGACTTCGCCGCCCTGGTCGCCGACCTCCTCCCCTAGCCACGGCGGACGGTCACCGGCCGGGGGCGGGGGTCGGCATGCGGATCCGGTTCCGGAGCGGTACGTTCGCTGTGACCCCTGCGCGGGATCCGCCCGATCGAGGAGCGCGAGCATCGTGATGCGCTCCGCCGTCCGGAGAGGACATACCGATGAAGGGACGACTCGCCTTCGCCGCTCTCGCCGCGGCGGTTGTCGCCGTGCTCCCCGCCGCCGCGCCGGCCCAGGCCGTGCCGGTCCAGCCCAGCGGGGACTGCGCTTCGCTCATCAGCCTGATCTCCGACCCGAACGTCTCCGTCCAGGAGAAGAAACAGGCGGCCCGGGACTACCTGAACAGCCACACCAGGGACGAGATCAACGAGTGCCGCCAGAGCTACCACGGCGGCATCCCGCAGTAGCCGACGCGCGTCGGTGACCTGACGCGCCGTCACGGCGCCCCGCTTCGGCAGACCTGAGCCTCCGCCCAGGCATGCGCCGCAGGCGTTGGCCGTTCGCCTTCCGGCAGGCCGGGCTCCGCCGTTCGGGCAGGGCGTTCGCCGCGCTCATCCGCCGGGCCAAGGCCGCCGCACGGGCAGAACTCGCCGCACCGGCTGGGAGGAGCGGTCACACTGCCGGACGGGGCGCCACGGTGTGCCCGACACCCCGGACGTCCTCGGTGCGGTGCTCACCGCCGACCCTGCGGCGCGCGTGCGGGCGGTGTTCCCGGCGACCGCCCGGCGGCGTTGGTCCTCGCCGCCCTGCTCGACGATCCGCGCACCCTCGCCGAAACGGGGTGGGAGCGCCGGGCGGGTCGGCGGCCGCTGCGCGCCGAGTCGCCGAGACGAGTGGAACTCCGTCCGAGCCACCGCTCACCGGCCGGCCGTGACAGGCCTGTGACGGGGAGTGTGGCCCACGCCATGGCCCGGCCCGCACCTGCCTGATGGGGTGGCGGCATGCCCAGAACCGCATCCCTGCTCCCCGCCCTCACCGCGCTCCTGCTGCTCACGGCGTGCGGCGCCCCCGCGGTCCGGCCGCCCGCCACGGGCGTGCCCGGGGACGGTGTCCGGATCACCTCGGTCACCGTTCCCTCCGCCCGACCCGGCCCCGGCTCCGACGGGCTGGGCGCCCCCGCCGGCCCCCTCCCCACCGGCGACTCCGGCGTCTCGGCGGCCTACGAGGTCACCAACGCCGGTACCGAGGCCCTGGCTTACACGATCCTCTTCGACTTCACCACCGACGGCGGTCAGGTCATGGCCAACACCCGGGAGACGGTGCGCTCGGTCGCCCCCGGCGCGACGGTGCGGGGTACGGTCCGGCTGGGGCGGGACACCCCTGGAGCGTCCGGGGTGACCCGCGTCAAGGTCTCCCGGGTGACCAAGGTGCCCGCCGCCGAGGCACCGCTCACCGCCGGTGAGTGCCCGCCGTCCGGTATCCGCGTCACCGCCGACGACGGTGACGCCGCGATGGGCCTGCGGGTGGTGGGCCTGCACCTGGAGAACTGCGGGAAGCGCGACTACGCACTCGACGGCTATCCGCTCCTGGAACTGCTGGACACGAACCGCTCGCCCGTCCAGGGCGTCCGGATCGTGCAGGGAAGCGGCGGCATCACCACCGGCACCGGGTTCGACGAGCCGGCCCGCCCGGTGGTCCTGAAGCCGGGTGAGAGTGCCCTTTCGGGGCTCATGTGGCGCAACACCACCGGGTCCGGGGATGCCGTCGACGTCCCGTACGTCAGGGTGCGGGCGGTACCGGGCGCGGATCCGGTGGTGGTGACGCCCCACCTCGATCTCGGTACGACCGGCCTGCTGGCCGTCCGCGCCTGGACGCGCCCGTCCGCAAGTGGCTACCCGGGGAAGGAGTAGTAGAGGGCGTCGCCGTAGAAGGACCCCAGGTTCTCCTGCCAGTCGGCGCGGACCGAGGCGAGCCATGCGTCGTCCTCACCGGCGACGGCCGCCTCGGCCCGGGCGACGGCGGCGGGGATGTCGTCGGCGACCAGCCGCTGGACCGCCGCCTCCGGATCGTCATCCGAGAGGGAGATCATCTCCCCGGTCTCCAGGAGGAAGTGGTGCGCGCGCTGCTTCTCCAGATGGGCCGCGGTCTTCTCCGCGCACCGGCTGAACTCGTCGTCCTCCTCGAGGCCTTGCCCGACCGCCTTCAGGAGGGCGCGGAGCAGCGTCGCACCTCTGTCGTAGTCGGCGGCGATGCCGATCCGGGGGCTCCAGATCATGGACGGGACGATCGTCGTGCCGTACCCGACCAGCAGCTTGTGCGCGAGCGGGATACCCCAGTTGTGCTCCGATATGCACCGGATCGCCTGGGGGATGTCGTCCTCGGTCGGCATGGAATCGGCGGAGTAGAGATAGGAACGATGTGCCATGGCGCAGACCCTAACAGCGAGGTCCGACAGTCCCGGTGCGGGCGGAACGGCGGTGTGGGACTGCGGTGTGGGACCGCGAAATCCAGGTGCCGGAACCGGGCGGGCGTTCCTACTCTCGTCCCCATGCACCACGAATCCGCCCTGCTGAACGTCATCGATGTCGAAGCCACCTGCTGGGACGGACAGCCGCCGCCCGGCTCCGTGAACGAGATCATCGAGATCGGTCTCACGGTGGTGGACCTGTCGGCACGGCGCCGCGTGTCCCGGCACCGGGTCCTGGTCCGCCCCGCCCGGTCGACGGTGGGCGACTTCTGCAGCGAACTGACCGGGCTGACCCAGGCCGAGGTGGAAGGGGGCGTCTCCTTCGCCGAGGCGTGCCGGATCCTCGTGGAGGAGTACGGGGCCGGGCGGCGTCCCTGGGCGAGCTGGGGGGAGTACGACCGACGGCAGTTCGCCCGCCAGAGTCAGGCCGACGGGGTGGCCTACCCCTTCGGCTACCCGACGGAGCGCACCCACACCAACGCGAAGGCGGTGTTCACCGCGGCCTACGGACTCCGCAGGAAGCCGGGCATGGCCCACGCCCTGCGAACGGCCGGACTGCCGCTGGAGGGACGCCACCACCGCGGCGAGGACGACGCGTGGAACATCGCCGCGCTCGTCCTCGACCTGGCGGACCGCGGGGCGTGGCCGGCCACGGACACCGACACGGACACGGACACGGCCGACTGGAAGCGAGGAGGCGCCCCGTGATCACCCAAGGAGTACGCGTCGCGGGACGGTGCGGTGTTTGCGGTGGCACCAGCGTCTCCGACGTCGGCCAGTTCTTCGAACGCGGCAGGCTCCGCTGGGGCAGCGAAGGCCGGTGTGAGGGGTGTGCCGACGGCTGGTGCGAGCTGGACTCCGGGCCCGTGACCCCCGAGTACATCCGGCAGGCCCTGCTGCGGGAACACGGGCCCGCCCGGCTGTGCCTGGCCGCGGACCTGCCGAGCCTCGTCCCCGTGCTCAAGGCCCTGCGCGACGCGGACGGCGGGCTCTCCCTCGGCGAAGCGCGGGCGCGTGCCGCGGAGCTCGTCGCGGAGGGACTCGTCGGGACGTTCGTGGAGATGGAGGTCCTGGCCGGCCACATGCGGGCGCGAGACGTGCCGGTGGCCGTCGGGGCGGCGGGCCGGGGGAGGTGACGCGTCGCCCCTGCCGCGCGTGCGGGCCGGCCACTCGACCGCCTGATGGGGTGTCATGCGGGCTGTGGACGCGGACCGGACGCTGCGGCGCGGGCGCCGATGGGGCCGGGTGACCGTCAGAAGGGCTTGGTCGGGAGGTACTTGCCGTCGAGGGTGATGACGGCGCGCTCGCCGCCCTCGGGGTCGGCGACCTTCCGCACGTCGAGCCGGAAGTTGATGGCGGAGATGATGCCGTCGCCGAACTCCTCGTGGACCAGGGCCTTCAGCGTCGTGCCGTAGACCTGGAGCATCTCGTAGAAGCGGTACATGGTCGGGTCGGTCGGGATCCGGTTCGGCATCGAGCCGCGGAGCGGGATGGTCTGCAGCAGCCGCGCCGCGTCCGCGTCCAGGTCCAGCAGCTCGGCCACCGCCTTCGCGGAGTCCTCCGGGAGCGGGTGCTGGCCGAGGACCGCGGCGGTGGTGAAGGCCACCGACAGGCCCGAGGCCTCGGCGATCTGCTTCCAGGAGAGGTCCTTGGCGGTCTTGGCCGCCACGGCCCGGTCGGCCAGGGACTCGCGGGCGGTCTGGGTGAACTGTGCCTGGGTCATGGTGGGTTCGTCCTTTCGGGGAGGGTGGTGTGGGGTCAGGCCGGGGGTGCGGTGAGGTCTTCGACGCGGCCGGTGGGGATGTCGTAGACCCAGCCGTGCAGGGCGACCTCGCCCCGGGCCAGGGCCCCGGCGACCGCGGGGTGGCCGGCGAGGTTCGCCAGCTGGGCGAGGACGTTGCGGCGCACCAGGGCCGGGACGTCCCCGTCGGCGGTGGGGTCGGCCGCCGGGGCGGCGGCGTGCCGCAGCCAGTCGGCGACCGCCGGGGCGCCGCTGAGGTCGTGGCCCCGGGCGAGGGCGGTCATCGCGCCGCAGGCGGAGTGGCCGCAGACGACGATGTGGCGCACGCCCAGTGCGGCGACCGCGTACTCGACGCTCGCGGCGATCCCGTCGGCCCCCGGGGCGTGGGCGGGGACCAGGTTCCCGGCGGTGCGGATGACGAACAGGTCGCCGGGCTCGGTGCCGGTGATCAGCTCGGGGACGACGCGGGCGTCGGAGCAGCCGATGAACAGCGTGTGCGGGCTGTGGTGCGCGGCCAGGCGGGCGAAGAGGTCCGCCTTGGCCGGGAAGACGTCCCTCTGGAAACGGGCGACGCCTTCGGTGAGGTCCTGCGCGGTCACGGTCGCGGTCACGGGCACGGTCACGGTCACGGTCCTGGTCACTCCCTTCGGATGGTGGTGGAGCCTGTGGGGCCGTGGAATCCACTGTGCATGAGCAGGGGCTATAGCGTCCAAGAGCTGCATTCCATGAAAGCCAGTGGTCACATCTATGGTTGGTCGCATGGCTGCTCCCGAACTGCGTCACCTGCGCTATCTGCTCGCCGTCGCCGAGCACGGCAACTTCACCCGCGCCGCCGAGGACCTGCACATCTCACAGCCCACGCTCTCCCAGCAGGTCAAGCAGCTGGAGCGGACCGTGGGCGTGCAGCTGCTGGACCGCAGCGGCCGCACGGTGCGGCTCACCGACGCCGGCGCCGTCTACGCCGAGCACGCCCGGCGCGCCCTGCGTGACCTGGCCGCCGCCGAGCGCGCCGTCCACGACGTCCAGGACCTCTCCCGCGGCCACCTGCGCCTGGGCGTCACCCCCACCTTCACCGCCTATCTGATCGGCCCGCTCACCGCCGAGCTCCACGCCCGCCACCCGGGGATCGGGCTCACCCTGGTGGAGCTGCCCCAGGACCGCATCGAGGCGGCCCTGCTCGCCGACGGCCTCGACCTCGGGATCGCCTTCGCCGGCCCCCAGCCGCCCTCCCTCGCCGCCACCGCCCTGTTCACGGAGACCCTCGGCCTCGTCACGGGCGCGGCGCGCGGCCCCGTGGCGCCCGCACCCCTGCCGGTCCGCGCCCACGAGGACGAGCGACTCGCCCTGCTCAGCGGTGACTTCGCCACCCGCGGCCACATCGACGCCTACTTCGCCCGCCACCGCGTCCGGCCGCGCGTCACGGTCGAGGCCGGCTCCGTCCAGGCGCTCACCGAGATCGTCCGGCGCACCCCGCTCGTCACCGTCCTGCCGGACGCCGTCACCGACGACCACCCCCACCTCACCCGGGTCCCCCTCGACCCGCCCCTGCCCACCCGCACCGTCACCCTCCTGCACCGCGAGGGCGCCTACCGGAGCGCCGCCGCCCGGGCCTTCACCGAGGTCGTCCACGCCCTCGTCCGCGCCCGCGGCTACCCGCGCGCGGCGGGGTGAGACGCGGACCGGCCGCTCAGGGGCGGGCCGGCGGCCCTGCGGCGGCGGCCGCCAGGGCCTCGGCGAAGGTGGGGTGGGAGGGCAGCAGTCCGGCGGTGCCCGTGAGGTCGAGGAGGTGCCGCAGCTGGCGGGGCGGCGCGACGAGCGCCAGGAACAGGCGGCGGGCGCGGGTTTCCCGGCGGAGCCGGACGAGGGCGTTGAGGAGGGTGGAGTCGGCGAAGACCAGGTGGGTGCAGTCGACGAGGACGGC
>NZ_JBHVUQ010000196.1:0-12830 GCF_042884105.1 Streptomyces sp. NPDC058157 | reverse complement strand
CCTCCCGGGTCTGCCCTTTCAGGGCTGGCCCCGGGCGGGGGAGGCGCCGGGGACGGCCGAACTGCGCCACAGGAGCCGGCAGGTTCCGCTGCTGGGACGAGCCCGCCGCCGCGGGGCTCCGCCGAACCTGTGCCGGAGCCGGGCCCGCTGCCGGCGGGACCTGCCGTGTCAGGGTCGGCCCCGGGCGGGGGCGGTGCCCCGGCCGGGCGGACCGGGCCGCCGGGGGCGGTCGGGGCGGGCGCGGGTCCGCCCTCGTCGGGGTCGGACGGGGCCGTGGCGGAGCCTTCGCTGCCCGGGGCCGGCTCCGGGACGGGGGACGGCGGGGGAGGTCCTGGTGCCCCGGGCGCCGTGCTCGCGGGCCCCGCCGCGGAGCCCGTCGCCGGCCCGCCTCCCCTGGGTCCGGAGCCCGCCGAGGGGCTGACCGGCATCGGGGACCGGGTGGCCGGGCGGATGCTGCTGGTGTCGGCGCACCTGGACCCGGGCGGGGACACCCCGCCGGTGCCCGCGCCGCTGCGGGACCCGGCGTACCGGGGGTTCACGGCGGAGCCGCCCGGAGCACCGCGCCGCTACTACGCGGCGGCCTCCTGGCTGGACTCCCTCATGACCGACCTGGAACGGGTCATGGCCCCGGAGGACGCGTCCCGCTGACGGCCTCCCCGGGGCGGGGTCCGGGCGCGGCGGCCCGTTCCAGGGCCTCCAGGACGGTGTCGCGGAACAGGGTGGTCTTGTACCCGGTGTGCGGCAGGGGCCGGCAGCGCCCGAGGAGCGTCGACGCCGCCTCGGCGAGGACCGCGGGGGTGGCCTCGCGGCCGGTCAGGGCCTCCTCCACCTCCGGCAGCCGCAGCGGGACCCGGGCCACCCCGCCCGCCGCGACGGCGGCCCGGACGACGGTGGAGCCCCGCAGCGAGAGCCGGGCGACGGCCTCGACCAGCGGCCATTCGGCGCGGGCCCGGCTGATGGTCCGGTGGCAGGCGGCGCGCTCGCCGGGCAGTGCGGCGGGCAGCCGCACCGAGGTGAGGACCCGGCCGGGCGGCAGCAGGTGGTCGGCCTCGTGCAGCCGGCTGCCGTCCCCGTACAACGCGGCGACGGGACGCGGGGATTCGCCGTGCACCTCGGCCTCCGCGTCGTAGGCCAGCAGTGCCACGGCGAGGGTCGAGGGGTGCGGGGCCACGCAGGGGCCCTCCCCCGCGACCACCCCGTAGTGGTGGTCGCCCGCGCCGGCGGGGCAGTCGGTGCCGCCCTTCTGCAGGCAGCCGATGTGCGGGTTGCGGAAGTACCAGCAGCGGTTGCGCTGGAGCAGGTTGCCGCCCAGGGTCCCGGCGGCGCGCACCTGCGGGGTCGCCGTGCTCCCCGCCGCGAGCGCCAGCGCCGGCCAGCCCTCCCGCACCCGCGGGTCGGCGGCCAGTTCGGCGAGGGTGGTCAGGGCGCCGACGCGCAGCCCGCCGCCCGGCAGAGCGGTGCAGCCCCGCAGGTGGGAGACGCCGGACAGGTCGGTGAACGGCCCCGGGGACAGGCCCGCGCGCTGCCGGGCGGTGGTGTCGGTGCCGCCGGCGCGCAGCTCCCCGCCGCGCGCCAGGACGGCGGCCGACAGGTCGGTGAGGGCGGGCTCGGTGCTCACGGACGCAGTCCTTCCAGAAGCCGGTCGGGGCGGATGGGCAGGTCGTACGGGCGCCAGCCGGTGGCGTCGTACACGGCGTTGGCCAGGGCGGCCGCGGTGGGCAGCGTGGCCACCTCACCGAGGCCCACGCCGCCGCCCGGGACGTGCTCGAAGCCCTCCTGGTGGAAGTGGACCGTGATCTCGGGGGTGTCGCCGATGCCGGGGATCCGGTAGTCCTCCAGGTTCTCGGTCAGCACCCGCCCGGTCAGCGGATCGGTGCGCCGCTCCTCGTACAGGGCGTAGCCGACGCCCTGGACGACCGCCCCCTCGCACTGGTTGCGGGCGAGGCGGTCCTCGTGGATCCGTCCGGCGGAGATGCCGTTCCACACGCGCAGCGCCCGGGTCCGGCCCAGCCGGGTGTCCACCTCGACCTCGGCGACCTGGACCGATCCGGTGAACCCGCGGCCGACCGCCAGGCCGCCCAGGGTGAAGGGGAGGGCGAAGCCGCGCCGGTCGCGCGGCCGTTTGCCGGTGATGCGGGTGCCGTGGGCGGAGTCCAGCCGGGCGGCGACGTCCCCGCCGCCGAGTGCGGCGCGCAGCCGGTCGGCGGCGTCCCGGGCGGCGGGGGCGAGCGAGGGGGTGGTGCGGCTGCCCCCGGAGATCGGGCCGTGCACGGGACCACTGCGGCCGATCTCCACGCGGATCCGGCCCTCCTCGACGCCCAGCCCGTCGGCGACGGTCCGCCGCAGGACGCTGCGGGCGCCGGTGCCCATGTCCTGGACGGCGCAGCGGGCGACCACCGTCCCGTCCTCGACGGTGAGTTCGACCTCGGTGGCGGGGTCGACGAAGTAGAGCCAGTTGGCGGCCGCGACGCCGACGCCGCGCCGGTAGCGGCCCGTGCCGCCGCGCCGGGTGTCGGTCCAGACGGGCAGGGCGGCAGCCCAGTCGTACAGGGCGCGGCGCTTGGAGTTGCCGTCCCACTGGCGGCGCAGGTCGATGGGGTCGTGGCCGAGCCGGTGGGCCATCTCGTCGACGGCCTGTTCCAGCGCCCAGCACAGCGGGGGTCCGCCCGGGCCGCGGAAGGGGGCGCCGGGGGGCCGGTTGGTGACGGTGTCGAAGTCGCGCAGCCGGCGCGGGGAGCGGCCGTACATGAACCGGGCCAGCGCGGCCACGGAGCCGCCGACGGAGACCCCGCCGTCGCTGTCGGCGTCGACGGCCAGTGCCGACAGGTCCCCGGCGGCGTCGGCGGCCATCGCCAGCCGGATGCGGGTGGCGGGCCGGTAGCCGCCGTCGGTGAGTTCCTCGTCCCGGTCGAGCGAGACCCGGACGGGGGCGCCGTGGAGCCGCGAGAGCTCGACGGCGGCGACGACGTCGGTGGTCAGCCCCACCTTGGAGCCGAAGCCGCCGCCCACGTGCGGGGCTTCGGCGACCACCTGTCCGGGGGGCAGGCCCCAGCGTTCGGCGGCGAGCTGCGCGACGCGCTGGACGGCCTGGGTGGACACCTCCAGCCGGAGGGTGCCGTCGCTCCAGTGGGCCAGCGTGGTGTGCGGTTCGAGCGGGGTGTGGCTCTGGGCGGCGGTCGTGTACAGCCCTTCGACCAGCCGGTCGGGGTTCTTGGCGCGGGCCTTGAGGATCCGGCGCACGGCTTCCCCGCCGCGCTTGTTCATGCTGACCGGGCCCCGCCGGTTGCCCTCCCACTTCGCGGGCAGCCCGAGGCCGCCCTCACCGGAGCTGGGCGCCCGCTTGCGGGCCGCCTTGTCCGGGTAGACCACCGGGCCCCGGCCGGCCCGGGCGGCGCGCACGTCGAGCGCGGCCGGGCGTACCTCGTAGTCCACGACGACCTTCGCGGCCGCCGCCCGCGCCGCCGCCCGGGTCGGCGCCGCGACGGCGGCCACGGGCTGGCCGGCGTAGCGCACCACCCCGTCGGGTGGCAGCAGCCGTACCAGCGGGAGGTCGCCGGCGTCGACGGAGCGGACGAGGGCGTGCGCGTGCGGGGAGCGGACGACCACCCCCTCCAGCAGTCCGTCGGGGCGCAGGTCGGTGGTGTACCGGGCCGCGCCGCAAGCCTTCTCCGGGGCCTCGGCGCGCGGGGGCGGGGCCGCTCGGTCCGCCGGTCCGTCGTACGCGCCCGCGCAGGCGGCGGCCACCGCGTCGAAGATCCGCTCGTAGGCGCCGCAGCGGCACAGGTGCCCGGCCAGGGCCTCGGCGATCCGCTCGCGGCCGGGCGCGGTCCGCCCGTGCCCGGCCCGCCACCGGTCGTGGAACGCGGCCGCCTCGACGACGAAGCCGGGGGTGCAGTAGCCGCACTGGAGGGCGTCGCGGCCGGCGAAGGCCCGGGCGACCGGGTGGTCCGCCAGGCCCTCGGCGGTCGTGACCCGGCGTCCGGCCAGCAGGGCGGCGGGGGTCAGGCAGGAGACCCGGGGGTCGCCGTCGACCTGGACGGTGCAGGCGCCGCACACCCCGCCCGCGCAGACCAGCTTGGTGCCGGTGAGGCCGAGCCGGTCGCGCAGCACCTCCACGGCCGCGGGGTCGTCGTCCGTGTCCGTCGTGTGCGGGACGCCATTGACCTCGAACTCCACGGGACGCGCTCCTCCGGGCGGGGTGGCGACCGCCGGGCCCGCGCGCTCACCTTCACGTCCTTGATATCCCGTCGCCGGGGTCGCCGCAGCGCCCCCGCGCCCGGGGCAGGGCCGGGCGGGTGACGGGCGGGGGCCCCGTCGGTCGAGTCCCGCTCGAGCGCCTGACCGCAGCCTTACATACCCCCCACCGGTATGCTAACTTCCCTCACGAAGGTACCCCCTGGGGGTATAGGACAGAGGAAGGGCCAGGGCAATGTCAACCGTCAATCCCCGGCGCTGGTGGGCACTTGGCGTGCTTGCCGCCGCTCAGTTCATGGTGATCATGGACACCTCGATCATCGGGGTGGCGCTCCCCGAGATGCAGAAGGACCTGGGCTTCTCCCAGGGCGAGCTCCAGTGGGTCTTCAACGCCTACGTCATCGTCTTCGGCGGATTACTGCTGCTCGGCGGGCGGCTCTCCGACCTGTTCGGGGCGCGCAGGGTCTTCGCCACCGGCTGGGTCGTCATGATCGTGGGCTCCGTGCTCGCCGCCGCCGCGCAGAGCGCCTCCGTGGAGATCGCCGGCCGGGCCGTCCAGGGCGTCGGCGGCGCGCTGATCGCCCCCTCGGCCATGACCCTCCTGATGATGCTGTTCGGGCACAACCCGAAGGAGCTCGGCAAGGCGATGGCCCTCTACGGCGCTGCCGCCCCGGCCGGCGGCACCGCCGGCGTCTTCCTCGGCGGCGTGTTCACCGAGTGGGTGAGCTGGCCCTGGTGCTTCATCATCTACGTCCCGATCGGCGTGGTCACCCTCGCCCTGACGAAGCTGCTGCCCGCGGTCCAGTCCCGCCGCGGCTCCGTGGACGTCCTCGGCGCCATCGCCGTCACCGCCGGGCTCGCGCTCGCCGTCTTCGCCGTCGTCCGCGCCCCCGAGGCCGGCTGGGGCTCCACCGCCACCGTGCTGGAACTGATCGGCGCCGCCGTCCTCCTCGTCCTCTTCTTCGTGATCCAGAAGGCCATCCGCGAGCCGCTCATGCCGCTCGGCGTCTGGCGGATCCCGCGCCTGGGCTCGGGCAACCTGGCCATGACCCTGCTGGGCGCCGCCTGGATCCCGATGTGGTACTTCCTCAACCTCTACCTCCAGCAGGTCCTCGGCTACGGCGCCTTCGCCTCGGGTGCGGCCCTGCTCCCGATGACCATCCTGCTGATGATCTTCATGACGGCCATCACCGCCCGCCTCATGGGCCGCTTCGGCGCCAAGCCGCTGATCGTCGCCGGCCTGCTGGCCCTCGCCCTCGGCCTGGTCTGGCTCTCCGCGGTCGAGCCGACCGGCACCTTCCTGGTCGACGTCCTGCCCGCCTCGCTCGTCGCCGCGCTCGGCATGGCGCTGGCCTACATCCCGGCGATGATCGCCTCGATGTCCGGCGCCCCGCAGGAGCAGGCCGGCCTCGCCTCCGGCATCGTCAACACCACCTACAACGTGGGCTCGGCCCTCGGCCTGGCCGCGCTGACCGCCCTCGCCACCACCCAGGGCGCCGGCGAGCTGGGCAACCTGCCCGCCCTCACCGACGGGTTCAGCTCCGCGTTCATCGCCGCCGCCGTCATCGCGGCCGTCGGTGCGCTGGTCACGCTCCTCGCCATGAAGGGCGACAAGGCGGTCGCCGCCGCTGCCGCCGCCCCGGCCGCCGACGCCCCGGCGTCGCGGAACCAGACGGCGGGGGTCTGACGCACGGGGACGGCCCCGCGTACGCCCCAGGGGTCGCCCGACGTCCTCCCCGGACGTCGGGCGGCCCCTTTTCCGTACCCGAACCAGACAGGGAGACCCCTCGATGAAGGACATCCGCACCCGGGCCGTCCACGTGGCCCACGAGCTCGAAGTCCCCGGGAGCCGGCCGCTGTCCGTGCCCCTCGTGCAGTCCTCCGCCTTCGCCTTCGACTCGGCCGACGACCTGGCGCGCGCCATGGCCGGCCCCGACGGGGACTACGTCTACAGCCGCCGCGGCAACCCCACCGTGCGCGCCCTGGAGCGCACCCTCGCCGGGCTGGAGGGCGGGGTCTCGGCCATCGCCTTCGCCTCCGGGATGGGCGCCATCAGCGGGGTCCTGCTCGCCCTGCTGCGCCCCGGCGACCAGGTGATCGCCCAGCGCTGCCTGTACGGGGGCACGTACGCGGCCCTGGGGGACCTCTCGGAGCGCTACGGGATCCGGGTCGACCACATCACCGGTGACGACGCGGGGGAGTTCGAGGCGCTGGCCGGGCCGCGCACCCGGCTGCTCGTCCTGGAGACCATCGCCAACCCCACCGGGCAGGTCCCCGACCTGCCCGGCCTGTTGGCCGCCGCCCGGCGCCGGGGCGTGCTCAGCGCCGTGGACAACTCCCTGGCCTCGCCCGTGCTGTGCCGTCCGATCGAGCACGGCGCCGACATCGTGCTCCACTCCACCACCAAGTACCTCGCCGGGCACTCCGACGTCCTCGGCGGGGCGGCGGTCTTCGCCGACGACGCCCTGCGCCGTGAGGTCTGGCCGCGCACGGTCGAACTCGGCGCCAGCGCCGACCCGTTCGCCGTCTGGCTCACCCTGCGCGGAATCGCGACGCTGCCGCTGCGGATGCGCGAGCACTGCGCCAACGCCGCCCTGCTCGCGCAGCGGCTGGCGGACCACCCCGCCGTGGCGGCCGTCCACTGGCCGTGGCTGAGAACGCACCCCTCGTACGCCATGGCGCGCAAGGTGCTCTCCGGCGGCGGCGGGCTGCTCTCCTTCGAGCTGCACGGCGGCCGGGAGGCGGGCCGCGCCTTCGTCGAGGGGGTCCGGCTGGCCCGGCTCGCGCTGTCGCTGGGCGGGGTGGAGACGCTGGTCACGCACCCCGCCAGCACCTCCCACCGGGAGCTGGACGAGGCCGCGCTGGGGCGCGCGGGCATCGGTCCGGGCCTGGTGCGGATGTCGGTCGGCATCGAGGACCCGGAGGACCTCTGGGAGGACGCTGAACAGGCGCTGCGGTCTTCTTTTGGGTTGACAAAATAAGCGCCTGATTCGTAGATTGGTTCACGCCAGAGAAAACCACTCCTCTACGTCAAGGGGGGCGCGTGATGCGCTATTTCGAGGACTTCCGGACCGGCGACGTCCACGAGCTGGGGACCATCACCGTCACGACGGAGGAAGTGCTGGAGTTCGGCAGGCGCTTCGACCCGCAGCCCTTCCACACCGACCCCGAGCTCGCCGAACAGACCCCGTTCGGCGGCCTCATCGCCAGCGGCTGGCACAGCGCCTCGATGTTCATGCGCCGCTACGTCGACGGACTGCTCGCCTACAGCGCCTGTACCGGCTCGCCGGGTGTCGACGAGATCCGCTACCTGCGGCCCGTCCGTCCCGGCGACGTGCTCACGGCGCGCGTCGAGATCCTCGGCTCGCGCCCCTCGCCGTTCAACCCCACCACCGGGGTCGTCCAGCCCAAGTGCACGCTGTCCGACGCCGAGGGGAACGTCGTCTTCAGCATGATCCTGCACAGCATCTTCCAGCGCCGGCCCGCCGCCTGCTCCCCGGCCCACCCCTGCGCCGCGGAGGACCCGGTCGTCCGCGTGAGCTCCCTGGCCTGACCCGGCCGGGCGCGGGGCCCCGTACCGCGCCCGCCCCCTCCCCGTCCGCCGAAGTGAAGGGAGCCTCCCGTGGAGGCCGTATCCCGCACCGCCCAGTGGACCGCCGCAGCGCGGGCCCTGGAAACCGACCGCGAGGACCGGCTGTTCGCCGATCCCTACGCCCGCACCGTCGCCGACACCATCGGCTTCGAGCTGCTGGAGCGCTACGCCGGAGCCGGCACCGTGCCGTTCCTGGCCATCCGCACCACCTACCTGGACCGGCAGATCGTCCGCACCGTCCAGGAACACGGCATCCGCCAGGTCGTGTTCCTCGCCGCCGGCATGGACACCCGCTTCTACCGGCTGCCCTGGCCCGACGGCGTCACCGTCTACGAACTCGACCGCCCCGCCCTCCTGGAGGCCAAGGCCGGGATGCTGGCCGACGAGCCCCAGCCGGCCGGACGCACCCGCGTCCCCGTCGCCGTCGACCTCACCCAGGACTGGACCGGCCCCCTCGCGGCGGCCGGCTGGCGCGCCGACGAGCCCGTGCTGTGGGTCGTCGAGGGGCTCCTGTTCTTCCTCCCCGAGGCCGCCGTCCGCAACCTGATCGCCACCCTGGCCGGACACTCCGCGCCCGGCTCGGTCCTGCTCGGCGACGTCATCAGCAAGGCCGCCCTGGAGAACCCGCTCTCCCGCCCCTTCCTGAACTCCCTCGAAGAGGACGGCAACCCCTGGCTGTTCGGCACCGAGACCCCCGAGCAGCTCCTCGCCGAATGCGGCTGGGACGTCCGCGAGGTCCGCCAGCCCGGCGAGGACGGCGCCGACTTCGGCCGCTGGCCCTACCCCGTCCCCGCGCGCAGCGTCCCCCGCGTCCCGCGGTCCTTCCTGTTCACCTGCGACCTCCCGACCACCGAGGTGAGAGCGGCATGAGCGCCACCCACGACTTCCACCAGCGCGTCATCGGCGACGCCGGCGCCGCCGTACGCGGCCTCACCGTCGCCCTCGGCGAACGGCTCGGCCTCTACCGCGCCCTGGCCGAGGCCGGCCCCCTCACCCCGGCCGCCCTCGCCGAGCGCACCGGGATCCACCCCCGCTACGCCGAGGAGTGGCTGCACGCCCAGCTGAGCGCCGGCTACGTCGAACGCGACCCCGCAACCGGCGCCTACACCCTGCCCGCCGACCACGCCCCGGTGCTGGCCGACCCGAGCGCGATCACCTTCGCCGCCGGGTTCTTCACCGCCCTCAAGGCCCTCTACGGCACCGAGGACCTCCTCGTCGACGCCTACCGCACCGGCGACGGCGTCGGCTGGGCCGAGCACGACGCGGCCCTCGACACCGGCATGGGCAGCTTCTTCCAGCCCACCTACGAGCACCGCCTCGTCCCCGACTGGCTGCCCTCCCTCACCGGGGTCACCGCCAAGCTCGCCGGGGGCGGCACCGTCGCCGACGTCGGCTGCGGGGTGGGCCACACCACGCTGCTCATCGCGAAGGCCTTCCCCGAGGCGACCGTCCACGGCTTCGACTACTCCGAAGAGGCCATCTCCATCGCCCGCGGGCTCGCCGAGGAGGCCGGCCTCTCCGACCGCGTCGTCTTCGACGTGGCCTCCGCCGACGACTACCCCGGCACCGGCTACGACCTGGTCACCTTCTTCAACGCCCTGCACGACATGGGCGACCCGGTCTCCGCCGCCCGGCACGTGCACAAGTCCCTGGACGCCGACGGCACCTGGATGCTCGTCGAGTCCAACGTGTCGCCCGACGACATCGACACCCAGACCCCCGCCGCCCGCATGTTCATGGCCCTCTCCGCCGTGATGTGCCTGCCCGTGGCCGTCGCCCAGCGCGGCCCCCACGCGCTCGGCAACCACTCCGGCGAGCAGGCCTTCCGCGCCATCGCCGAAGAGGCCGGCTTCACCCGCTGGCGCCGCGCGACCGAGACCCCGGTCAACGCGGTCTACGAGGTCCGCCCGTAGCGCCCCACCGGCCCCGGGGCCCGCACGCCCCCGCCCCACCACCACCGACGAGGAGTCCCCATGGGCGTCAGCGCCCCCCTGCCCGTCAACGACCGGTTCCTGGAAGTCCTGGAACGGCTGAGCTCCCGCTCCATCGAGGAGTACTACAACCCGTACCAGCAGTTCGACTGGCCCGAGAAGCTCGACGAGGGCCGCATGTGGATGACCCCCGAGCTGCTCACCGTCTACGGGACCCCCTTCTACGACGAGCTCGGCGAGGAGACCCTCCAGCGCCTCTCGAAGTGGGAGAGCATCAACTTCTACAGCCTCAACGTGCACGGCATCCGCGAGCTGCTCATCGAGGTCGTCGGCCGCATCCACATGCCCGGCTTCGAGGTGCCCTCGGACTTCTTCCACCACTTCATCGGTGAGGAGAACGAGCACATGTGGTTCTTCGCCGAGTTCTGCCGCCGCTACGGCGACAAGATCTACGGCTCCACGGCCCTGCGCGCCGACTCCGCCTGGGAGCCGGAGGTCGAGAACTTCCTCGTCTTCTCCCGGATCCTCTTCTTCGAGGAGCTGGTCGACCACTACAACACGCGGATGGCGCGCGACGAGTCGCTGTGCCACACCATCCGCGAGGTCAACCGCATCCACCACCAGGACGAGTCCCGCCACATCGCCTTCGGCCGCGAGCTGGTCTCCCTCCTCTTCTCCCGGATGAAGGAGGCCGTCCCCGCCGCCCGCGTCGCCGAGGTCGAGGCCTACCTCAAGCGCTACGTGGTCTACAGCATCAACTCCCTCTACAACCCCCACGTGTACCGGGACGCCGGCATCGCCGACCCGATCGGCCTGCGCAACGCGCTCGTCGCCGACGAACGGCGCCGCCCGCACGAGCGCAAGGCCATCCGCAAGCCGCTCGGCTTCTTCCTGAAGACCGGGATCTTCACGGACGACGTCCTGCCCGTCGTCTGAGAGGGCCCACCGCCGCCCGAGAGGTGACAACCCCCATGAGCGTCACGACCGTCAAGACACCCACCACCACCGAGACCCGGGGCCTGCCCTCCCTCGGCCCCGAGGGCACCGCCCTGCTGCGGCTCCTCGACGACACCTTCGAGAGCTGGGGGGTGCATGCCGGGGCCCGTCCGATGACCATGCCCCCGCTGCTCCCGGCCGCCGACCTGGCCCGGCTCGACTACTACGACAACTTCCCCCACCAGGCCGTCGTCGCCGCCCCGCTGAACCTCGACGTCCGCAAGACCAGCGAGTTCTCCGCGGACACCGGCTGCTTCCCCTGCGACGCGCTGGAGCCGGCCGCCCTCGGCCTGCCCTCCGCCTCCTGTTACGCCGTCTACATCGACCACCAGGGCCGCCCGGCCGCCGACGACGAACTCGTCACCGTCGTCGGCTGGTGCTTCCGCAAGGAAGCCCACTACGAGGGCCTGCGCCGCCAGCTCGGCTTCCGCATGCGGGAGATCGTCGCCATCGGCACCCGCGAGCACGCCGAGGAGCACCTGGCCCGCTTCACCCGGCGCATCCACGCCTTCGCCGAGGCCCTGGACCTGCCGCTGACGAAGGAGGCCGCCTGCGACCCCTTCTTCGACAAGGGCAGCTCCAAGGCGGTGCTCCAGCGGCTGACCCCGGTCAAGCACGAGTTCCTCTACGAGGACCTCGCGATCGCCTCCGTCAACACCCACCGCAACTTCTTCGGCGACCGCTGCGAGATCCCGCTCGCCTCCGGCGCGGGCCCGGCCTTCACCAGCTGCGTGGCCTTCGGCCTGGAGCGCTGGCTGTCCGCGCTCACCCGCCGCCACGGCAGCTGGGGCGCGGCCACCGCCGCCGTCCTCGGAGCGAACGCGGCGGGGCCGGCGATCTGACGTGCAGACCCGACCCGTCGCCCCGCCGGCGGGCGGCCTGGGCTGGGCGAACCTCGGCATGGACATCGTGTCCGTCCACCGTGTCCGCCGGCTGCTCGCCGCATACGGCGAGGACTTCTTCCAGCGCATGCTCACCCCCGGCGAACTCGCCGACTGCCACACCTCCGCCCGGCGGCTCGACGTGCTGAGCCTGTGCGGGCGGATCGCGGCCAAGGAGGCGGCCTTCAAGACCCTCCGCGTCGGGGCCGTGGTCCTGCCCTGGCGGGACATCGTCGTACGGCGCTCCGAGGGCGGCTGGCCGCTCGTGGAACTCCGCGGGGCGGCGGCCGGCATGGCCGCCGACTCCGGCATCTCCGGCATCACCGTCACCATCAGCCACGACGTGGACTACGCGGTGGCGGTCGCCGCCCCGCTGGTGGACCCCGGTCCGCCGCAGCCCGCCGCACCGCCCGCACTCCCGGACCCGGCCGCCGGATCCGCGCACACCCCGCAACCCGAACACCGCACCCCAAGGAGAGACACCATGGCCGAAGGCCTGCAGCTCGTGAAGAACTGGCTCCTCGCCCGCCACGAGGAGCTGGACGACATCGCTTCCGACCTGGACCTCATCGAGAACCGGCTGATCGACTCCCTGTCCTTCGTCGAGTTCGTCTTCCTGCTCGAACAGCACAGCGGCCGCTCCATCCAGATGGAGACCCTCGAGGTCGACGAGATCCGCACCCTCGACGCCATCGCCACCCACTTCTTCTCCGCCGAGGTGAAGGCATGAGCAAGCGCCTCTTCACCTCCGAGTCGGTCACCGAGGGCCACCCCGACAAGATCGCCGACCGGATCAGCGACACCATCCTCGACGCCCTGCTGCGCGAGGACCCGGCCTCGCGCGTCGCCGTCGAGACCCTGATCACCACCGGCCAGGTGCACATCGCCGGCGAGGTCACGACCACCGCCTACGCGCCGATCGCCGAACTCGTCCGGGGAGCCATCCTCGACATCGGCTACGACTCCTCGAAGAAGGGCTTCGACGGCGCCTCCTGCGGAGTCTCGGTCTCCATCGGGGCGCAGTCCCCGGACATCGCCCAGGGCGTCGACACGGCCTACGAGTCCCGGGTCGAGGGGGAGGACGACCTGCTCGACCGCCAGGGCGCGGGCGACCAGGGGCTGATGTTCGGCTTCGCCTGCGACGAGACCCCCGAGCTGATGCCGCTGCCGATCCACCTCGCGCACCGGCTCTCCCGCCGCCTGACCCAGGTCCGCAAGGAGGGCACGGTCCCGTAC
>NZ_JBHVUQ010000195.1:0-12847 GCF_042884105.1 Streptomyces sp. NPDC058157 | reverse complement strand
GCCCCCGAGGGCCCCGCGCCGGCTCCCGAGGACGTCCAGGGGCTGGACCCCCACCGCCCGACCCTGCGGCCCCGCCTCTACTGGTTCAACGCGGCCCTCACCGCCGCCCTGCTCACCGCGATGATCATGGAGCTGCTGCCCATCCCGGTGCTCTTCCTCCTCGGCGCGGCCCTCGCCCTCACGGTGAACTTCCCGCACATGCCCGACCAGAAGGCCCGGATCGCCGCCCACGCGGACAACGTGCTCAACGTCGCCGGCATGGTCTTCGCGGCCGCCGTCTTCACCGGAGTCCTCTCCGGCACCGGCATGGTCAAGCACATGGCCGACTGGCTGGTCGGCGCCATCCCCGACGGCATGGGCCCGCACATGGCCCTGGTCACCGGCCTGCTGAGCCTGCCCCTCACCTACTTCATGTCGAACGACGGCTTCTACTTCGGCGTCCTGCCGGTCCTGGCCGAGGCGGGCGCGGCCCACGGCGTCTCCCCGCTCGAGATCGCCCGTGCCTCCCTGGTCGGACAGGCGCTGCACATGTCCAGCCCGCTGGTTCCGGCCGTATACGTGCTCGTCGGCATGGCCGGGGTCGAGTTCGGCGACCACACCCGGTTCACCGTGAAATGGGCGGCCCTCACCTCCCTCGTGGTCCTCGGGGCGGGGATGCTTTTCGGCATCATCTGACCCCCGGGACCCCTGGCCATCCGAAAACTACCGGCGCTAGTTTGTAGGGTGGTCCGGACGTCAGGTCCGCGCGTCTACGCGCTCGTGCGTGCTCGGGAGGAATGCGATGAAGGCCCACGACGGGATGTACATCGGCGGGGAGTGGCGGCCCGCCGCCGGAACCGGCCGGATAGAGGTCGTCAACCCGGCCGACGAGCAGGTCATCGCCGGTGTCCCGGCCGGTACGGCCGAGGACGTGGACGCCGCCGTGAGCGCCGCCCGCGCCGCCTTCCCCGGCTGGGCGGCCACCCCCGCGGCCGAGCGCGCCGCGCTGATCGGGGCCCTGCGGGACGTGCTGGTCGCCCGCAAGGGGGAGATCGCCGAGACCGTCACCGCCGAACTGGGCTCCCCGCTCGGCTTCGCGGAGGCCGTGCACGTCGGCGCGCCCATCGCGGTGGCCTCCTCGTACGCCGAACTGGCCGCCTCGTACTCCTTCGAGGAACGGCTCGGACACTCCACCGTGTTCATGGAGCCGGTCGGCGTGGTCGGGGCGATCACCCCCTGGAACTATCCCCTGCACCAGGTCGTTGCCAAGGTGGCACCCGCTCTCGCCGCCGGCTGCACCATCGTCCTCAAGCCGGCCGAGGACACCCCGCTGACCGCACAGCTTTTCGCCGAAGCCGTGCACGAGGCGGGCATCCCGGCCGGAGTCTTCAACCTGGTGACCGGTACCGGCCCGGTCGCCGGCCAGGCGCTGGCCGAGCACGAAGGGGTCGACCTCGTCTCCTTCACCGGTTCGACCGCCGTCGGCAAGAAGATCGGCGCCATCGCCGGCGCCGCCGTCAAGCGCGTCGCCCTCGAGCTCGGCGGCAAGTCGGCGAACGTCATCCTGCCCGGGGCCGACCTGGCCAAGGCCGTCGCGGCGGGCGTCGGACACGTCATGAACAACACCGGCCAGAGCTGCAACGCGCTCACCCGCATGCTCGTCCACCGGGACCAGTACGAGGAGGCCGTCACCCTCGCGGCCGCCGCCGTCGCCAAGTACCCCTCGGGCGACCCCCGCGACCCGGGCACCCGCCTCGGGCCGGTCGTCAACGCCAAGCAGCGCGACCGGGTCCGGGGATACATCGCCAAGGGCGTGGAGGAAGGCGCGCGCCTGGTCGCGGGCGGCCTCGACGCGCCCCAGGAGAGCGGGTACTTCGTCGCCCCGACCGTCTTCGCCGACGTCACCCCCGAGATGACCATCGCCCAGGAGGAGATCTTCGGCCCCGTGCTGGCGATCCTGCCCTACCAGGACGAGGAGGAGGCCCTGCGGATCGCCAACGGCACCGTCTACGGGCTGGGCGGCGCGGTGTGGGCGGCGGACGCCGAGACGGCCGTGGCCTTCGCGCGCCGCATGGACACCGGACAGGTGGACATCAACGGCGGACGCTTCAACGTGCTCGCCCCCTTCGGCGGCTACAAGCAGTCGGGAGTGGGCCGCGAGCTCGGCCCGCACGGTCTGGGGGAGTACCTCCAGACCAAGTCCCTGCAGTTCTGACCCCCTCCCGAGCCGAACGCCCGCACCCGCCCGGGGGTGTTGTCCGGCCCCCGAAGACACGACACGGAGACGACGACCATGGTCCGCGCCGCCATCCTGCCCGCCGTCGGAGCCCCGCTGGAGATACGGGAGATCGTGCTGCCCGATCCCGGACCCGGGCAGGTCCGGGTGCGGCTCGCCGCCGCCGGGGTCTGCCACTCCGACCTCTCCCTCACCGACGGCACCATGAGGGTGCCCGTCCCCGCCGTCCTCGGCCACGAGGGCGCGGGGACGGTCCTCGCCGTCGGGGAGGGCGTGACCCATGTCGCCCCCGGCGACGGGGTGGTGCTCAACTGGGCGCCGTCCTGCGGGGAGTGCCACCACTGCCGGATCGGCGAGGTCTGGCTCTGCGCCAAGGCCCTGTCCGGGGTCGGCGCCGTCTACGCCCACGACGCGCAGGGCGTGGAACTGCACCCCGGGCTGAACGTCGCCGCGTTCGCCGAGGAGACCGTCGTCGCGGCGAACTGCGTGCTGCCCGCGCCCGCCGGGATCCCGCTCCAGGAGGCCGCGCTGCTGGGCTGCGCCGTGCTGACCGGGTACGGGGCCGTGCGGCACAGCGCCCGGGTCCGGGCGGGGGAGTCGGTGGCGGTGTTCGGCGTCGGCGGGGTCGGCCTCGCCGCCCTCCAGGCGGCGCGGATCGCCGGGGCCGGGCCGGTCGTCGCCGTCGACGTCTCCCCGGCCAAGGAGGAACTGGCGCGGGCCGCCGGGGCCACCGAGTTCGTCCTGGCCTCGGAGACCACGGCGAAGGACATCCGTGCGCTGACCGGCGGGCAGGGGGCGGACGTCGCCGTCGAGTGCGTGGGCCGGGCGGAGACCATCCGCACCGCGTGGGAATCGACACGGCGGGGCGGGCGGACGACGGTCGTCGGGATCGGGGGGAAGGAGCAGCGGGTGAGCTTCCACGCGCTGGAGATCTTCCACTTCGCGCGGACGCTCAGCGGGTGCGTGTACGGGAACAGCGATCCGGCGCGGGACCTGCCGGTGATCGCCGACCACGTCCGGGGCGGGCGGCTGGATCTGGGGGCGATGGTCACCGAGCGGATCGGGCTGGAGGGGATTCCGGCCGCGTTCGAGGCGATGCTCGCCGGCAAGGGCGGGCGGTCGCTGGTCGTGTTCTAGCGCCGGTGCGCTGCGCTGCGCTGGGCTGGGCTGGGGCGGGGCGGGGTGGGTGCTGCGCGTAGCTACTCCCCGCCCCGCCCTTTCACCGTTTCCAGGGGCCCCGCCCCCGGCCCCGCGCCTCAAGCGCCGGCGGGGCTGGGACGGTCTGGCGCTCTGCCCCTGGCCCCGTGCCTGAAGTGCCGGCGGGGCCGGGAAGGTCTGGGGCCCCGCCCCTGCCCCCGCGCCTCAAGCGTCGACGGGGTTGGGAAGGTCTGGGGCCCCGCCCCTGGCCCCGTGCCTGAAGTGCCGGCGGGGCTGGGACGGTCTGGCGCTCTGCCCCTGCCCCCGCGCCCCAGGCGTCGACGGGGTTGGGAAGGTCTGGGGCTCCGCCCCTGGCCCCGGGCCCCAGGCGCCGGCGGGGTTGGGAAGGTCTGGGGCTCTGCTCCTGGCCTCGCGCCTCAAGCGCCGGCGGGGCCGAGGAGATTAGGGGCTCTGCCTCGGCCCCGCGCCTCAAGTGCCGGCGGGGCTGGGAAGGGCTGGGGTCCCGTGCCTCGGACGGTGGCGGGGCCGGGGGTCAGGTTTCGGATGGGCGGTCTTTGGGGTGGAGGGAGTTCCACTGGAGGGTCAGGCCGTCCAGGAGGGCTGTCAGGCCCGTTTCGAAGGCGCCCTCGTCGACCTCGTGCCGGCGCTCCGCCAGGAGGTGGGCCTGGCCCAGGTGGGGGTAGTCCGCCGGGTCGTAGGCGGTCTCGTCGTCCACGAAGCCCCGGGCGAAGGAGGCCACCGCCGAGCCCAGGATGAAGTACCGCATCAGGGCGCCGATCCGGGTCGCGTGGGCCGGGGGCCAGCCCGCCGCCGTCATGGCGCCGAACACCGCGTCCGCCAGGCGCAGTCCCGCCGGACGGCGGCCCGGGCCGCGGGCCAGTACCGGGACGATGTTCGGGTGGTCCGCGAGGGCGGCACGGTAGGAGTGCGCCCAGGCGTGCAGGGCCGCCCGCCAGTCGGAGCGGCCGGCGACCCCGGCGACCCCGTCGAACATCGACAGGTCGACCCGCGCGCTCACCGCGTCCGCCACCGCCTCCAGGATCGCGTCCTTCGTCCGGAAGTGGTTGTAGAGGGACGGCCCGCTCACCCCGAGCGCCGCCGCCAGCCGCCGCGTCGAAACGGCCTCCAGCCCCTCCGCGTCCACCAGTTCCCCCGCCGCCTCGACGATGCGGTCGCGGCTGAGGAGGGGCTTGCGCGGTCTGGCCATGCGCCACATAGTAGGCCCTGCCGGCCAGAAACTAGCGCTGGTAGTTAAACCCCGCCCCACGCCCCGGAGGGACCCCGTGAACCTGGAGCTCAGCGAGGAGCAGGAGGCCGTACGCCGGCTCGCCCGTGCGTTCACCGAGCGCGAGGTGGCCCCGTACGCCGCCGAGTGGGACCGCGCCGAGAGCGTGGACCAGGCGATCGTGAAGAAGCTCGGGGACGTCGGCTTCCTCGGCCTCACCGTCCCCGAGGAATACGGCGGCTCCGGCGGCGACCACCTCTCCTACGCCCTGGTCACCGAGGAGCTCGGCCGCGGCGACTCCTCCGTGCGCGGCATCGTCTCCGTCTCCCTCGGCCTGGTCGCCAAGACCGTCGCCGCCTGGGGGACCGAGCAGCAGAAACGGTCCTGGCTGCCCCGCCTCTGCTCCGGCGAGGCCCTCGGCTGCTTCGGCCTGACCGAGCCCGGCACCGGCTCCGACGCCGCCTCCCTCACCACCCGTGCCGTCCGCGAGGAGGACGCGTACGTCATCACCGGCAGCAAGATGTTCATCACCAACGGGACCTGGGCCGACGTGGTCCTGCTGTTCGCCCGGACCGACCCCGCCGACCCCGGCCACCGCGGGATCTCCGCCTTCCTCGTCCCCACCGACACCCCCGGCCTGACCCGCCGCGAGGTCCACGGCAAGCTCGGCCTGCGCGGCCAGGCCACCGCCGAACTCACCCTCGACGGCGTCCGCGTCCCCGCCTCCGCGATGCTCGGCCCCGAGGGCAAGGGCTTCTCCGTCGCCATGTCCGCCCTCGCCAAGGGCCGGATGTCGGTGGCCGCCGGCTGCGTCGGCATCGCCCAGGCGGCCCTGGACGCGGCCGTGTCGTACGCCGGGCAGCGCGAACAGTTCGGCAAGCCCATCGCCCACCACCAGCTCGTCCAGGAACTGATCGCCGACATCTCGGTCGACGTGGACGCCGCCCGGCTCCTCACCTGGCGGGTCGCGGACCTCATCGACCGCGGGCGACCCTTCGCCACCGAGGCCTCCACCGCCAAACTCTTCGCCTCCGAGGCTGCCGTGCGCGCCGCCTCCAACGCCCTCCAGGTGCACGGCGGCTACGGCTACGTCGACGAGTACCCGGCCGGGAAGCTGCTGCGCGACGCCCGCGTCATGACCCTCTACGAAGGCACCAGCCAGATCCAGAAGCTGCTCATCGGCCGGGCCCTCACGGGTGTCTCCGCCTTCTGAGCCCCGCCCCGCGGCACGGTTCCTAAGCGCTTGCTCACCCTCCGGTAAGCTGTTCCCTTCCTACAGGGCGGAGAGGGTGAGCGATGGACAGCGCGGCGGAGACCACCGACGGCTACCAGGCGTGGTCGGAGGTCACCCCGGACGCCGCGCGGCGGCTGCTCGTCGCGGCCGTCGAGGCCTTCGCGGAGCGCGGCTACCACGCGACCACCACCCGCGACATCGCCGGGCGCGCCGGCATGAGCCCGGCCGCCCTCTACATCCACTACAAGACCAAGGAGGAGCTGCTCCACCGGATCAGCCGCATCGGGCACGACAAGGCCCTGGAGATCCTGGAGTCCGCCGCCTCCGCCCCCGGCGCGGCGGCCGAGCGGCTCGACGCGGCCGTCCGGTCCTTCGTGCGCTGGCACGCCGCGCACCACACCACCGCGCGCGTGGTCCAGTACGAGCTCGACGCCCTGGCCGCCGAGCACCGCTCGGAGATCGTCGCCCTGCGCCGCCGCAGCGACGCCGCCGTGCGGCGCATCCTCGCCGACGGGGTGCGGGCGGGGGAGTTCGACGTCCCCGACGTGCCCGGAACCACCCTCGCCGTGCTGTCCCTGTGCATCGACGTGGCCCGCTGGTTCAACGCGGACGGGCGGCGCACGCCCGACGAGGTCGGCGCCCTCTACTCCGACCTCGTCCTGCGCATGGTGGGCGCGCGCCCGGCCGCCGGGACCGCTCAGAAGTAGTAGCGGGACAGCGACTCCGCCACGCACACCGGCTTCTCGCCGCCCTCGCGCTCGACCGTCACCGTCGCCGCGACCTGCACGCCGCCGCCCGCCTCGGTGACCTCCGTGATCACGGCCGTGGCGCGCAGCCGGGAGCCGACGGGCACCGTCGCGGGGAAACGGACCTTGCCCAGGCCGTAGTTGATGCCCATCCGCATCCCCTCGACGCGCATGACCTGCGGCACCAGGCTCGGCAGCAGGGACAGCGTCAGGTAGCCGTGCGCGATGGTGGAGCCGAAGGGACCGGCGGCGGCCCGCTCCGGATCCACGTGGATCCACTGGTGGTCGCCGGTCGCGTCCGCGAAGAGGTCGATCCGCTTCTGGTCCACCTCCAGCCAGCCGCTCGGCCCGAGCGGCTCGCCGATCGCGGCGTGCAACTCCTCGGCGGACGTGAAGATCCTCGGTTCGGTCATGCCCTGCCCCTGTCTCCCGCTGAATAAGCGCTTGCTCAGCATGGTGGGGGGCGACACGTCTGTCAACGGACCTGCGGCTACCCTCGGACCTGTGCCGCAGATTCACGAGAACGTCCACGAACTCACCGTCGGGCAGCTGTCCGCGCGCAGCGGAGTGGCCGTCTCCGCCCTGCACTTCTACGAGACCAAGGGCCTGATCAGCAGCCGCCGCACCGCCGGCAACCAGCGGCGCTACACCCGTGCGACGCTGCGCCGCGTCGCCTTCGTGCGCGCCGCGCAGCGCGTGGGCATCCCGCTGGCCGACATCCGTGACGCGCTGGCCCGGTTGCCCGAGGAGCGCACCCCCACCCGGGAGGACTGGGCGCAGCTGTCGGAAGCCTGGCGGGCCGAACTCGACGAGCGGATCAGCAGGCTCAGCCGGCTGCGCGACCACCTGTCGGACTGCATCGGCTGCGGCTGCCTCTCGATGAAGAACTGCGCGCTGTCCAACCCCGACGACGCCTTCGGACAGAAGCTCAGCGGTTCCCGGCTGTCGTCCTGACCCGGCCCCACAACAGCACGGCGGCCGCGACCAGTTCGGCGTTCGACCGGGCCGGCCGCCCGTCGGGCAGCGACAGCACCTCCCCGACCCCGATCCGCGCGCCCGCACCGCACCGCGCGGCCAGCCGCAGCACGGGCCAGGCCGCGCCCTCGCGCCCGTACAGCACGACCGGCACCGGAGGCAGCCAGCGCAGCCCGGCCACCAGCGCCGGGTCGGCCTCCGCCAGCTCCACCACCAGCCGGACCCGCCCGAACCCCGGCGGGCTCCACGCCAGGAAGCGGGCCAGCGGCTCCGCCCCGGCACCGCCGCCCAGCGGGACCACGGCGTCCACCGCCACCCCGCGCTCCAGCAGGGCCCTCCCCAACGGCTCGGCCCCCGCCTCGGCGAAGGACACCACCGCCCGGTCGGGCAGTACCGTCCAGGACCGCACCCGCTCCAGGCGCCCCGCCGGATCCGGCTCGGCCGCCACACCCGCCGGCACCGCCAGGGGTACGCGGACCCCCGCGCCGCGCAACTCCGCCAGCACCGGCCCGACCACCCGGGGCGAAAGGCTCTCCCGCCCGCACGGGGTCCTGGGATGCACCAGCACCTCACCGGCCCCGGCCGCGACCGCCGCCAGCGCCGACTCCGCCAGATCCGCCGGGGACAACGGCACCGCGCCGCCGTCACCGGCCCCGCGCGAACCGTTCAGCGCGACCTGCAGCGTAGGCTCCCGCCCCGCCCCACCGCCGAGGCCACCCACCCCCGCCACACCGGCCTCCGCCGCACCGGCCTCCGTCGCGCCGGGCCCTGCCGCGCCGGGCCCTGCCGTGCCGGCCTCTGCCGCGCTGGCCTTCGCCGTGCTGGACCCTGCCGCGCCGATCTCCGCCGCGCCGGACCCCGCCCCGCCCGACCCCGCCCCACCCACGCCCCGCCCGCTCATGCCGCGTCCGCCGCCGCCGGGCGCGCCAGTGCCGGATGCACCGTCGCCGTCTCCGCCAGTGCCGGCCGGGGCACGACGATCCCGCAGCCCCCGCACACCGGCCCGTCCCACGCCCAGGCCCCGCCCCACGCCGCCGGTCCCGCGAGCGCCGACGGCCAGCGCAGCTCCCGCTCACCGCAGACCGGGCACGCCGTCCCCGGCTCCGACTCCAGCACCCGCACCAGCCGTCTCAACACCTCGCCGAGCGTGCCCTCCGGCCGGACACCCGGATCGGCGCACCGCACCACGGCGTCCCCGCTGCCGCCCCACGCCCACTCAGGCTGCCGCACCCCGTCGTGCTTCTCGCGTCTGCGCCGCGCCGCGAACTGCCGCTCGTACTCCAGCCAGACCGCCCGCGCGTCCTCCAGCTCCTCCAGCGCCGCGACCAGCCGCAGCGGATCCGCGCCCCGGTCCTCGGGGGCGATCCCGTGCCGGTCGCACAGGTGCCACCACGTCGCCCGGTGCCCGTAGGGCGCGAACCGCTCCAGGCAGCGGCGCAGCGAATGGCGCCGCAGGGCCCGGTCGTTGCGCGCGTCGCGCACCTGGTAGGCCAGACTCCGAAAACCCGCCACCGTACCTTCACCTCCGCCAGACCCCTGCCCGTATCCGCCCGTCGCGCTCCGCACCGCCGCGTCACCGCGTAGAACGAAGCGCCCCGCCCCGACGTGCCCAACATGCCCGAGTGGATGCGGGCGCATGCGGGGGCGGTCGAGGCGTGCGGGTGGCACATGGCCGGAAGTCAGCGCCCCATGCGCCCCGCGCCGACCACGATCCGGGCCAGCTCCTCGTGGCAGATGTCGCTGTGCGCCCCCGACGGAGGACCGCCCCGGCGGACCACGGAGCCCGCGTCCACACTGGCGCAGCCGGTCCCCGGGAGCCCCCCGGCCAGGGCCCCGTCCAAGGTCAGCCGCGGGGTGCCCGGCACCGCCTGGACCCCGTCGTGACCGATCGCGCCCCACCGTTCGTCGAAGCCGAGCAGACCGGCCGAATCCCCCGCCATCCGGGACGCGAGGGGGTAGAACACCCCGAGGGCCGAGTCGTGGGAGGAATGGCAGGCCACCACCGGTCCGTCCACCCGGCTCTGGAGCCCGTGCAGGACACCGCCGCGGCCCGGGTCGTGGGGCAGCCGCTCGCTGAATGCGTAGTGGGAGAAGGCCCCCTGGAGCAGCGTCAGCGACTTCACGTGGCGGGCCCCCTGCGGTACGGCGCGCAGCGAGAACGACACCACCCGCGCCCCGAAGCTGTGGCCGACGAGGTGGAAGCGCAGGGCGGGCCGCCGCCCCGCGAGGTCCGTCAGCACCGGTCCGAGCCCGTGCTCGCCGACCACCCCGGCCCGCTTCTTCATCTCGTAGTACGTGGCCTGCCGCAGCAGTTCCTTGGCCCCGCCCCACAGGGCGCGCAGCCCGTCACCGGGCGCGAAGGCCGGCCCCGCGGCGCCCGGCCCGTCCCCCTCCTCCCTGGCCCCGGCCGCGGCGGTCGCCTCCGCCAGGGCGGCGGTCAGGGCCCGGCACACCACCACCGGGTCCAGCGCGAACACGTCCGGCACCCCGGACGCCCCGCTCGCCCCCGGCCCGCCCGGCCCCGCCCCCACCAGCTCCCGCACCAGCGCCCCGAACTCCGCGAACGCCGCCTCCGACTCCGGCCGCTGCGCCAGCAGCACCGCGACCCGGTCCAGCTCCGCCTCACGGCCGGGCCAGAACCCGCCCAGCGCCGCCCGCGTGTCCGCGTCCAGGGGGGTCCCGCCGGCCGCTCCCGCACCGCCGGCCGCGTCCGCGCCGGCACCCGCCCCCACGAGCGCGGCGTGCGGGTCGAAGTCCGGGATCGGCTCGTCGGAGAACCGCATCGACGGCCAGACCACGCCCACGTATCCCAGCCGTACCCCCGACCCCACCAGCCCCGGAAATGGCGCGAAGAAGCGGTCGTACAACCGTGTCGCCGTCGAACGGTCGCTGTTCCACCCGTGGGCGAAGACCAGCAGGTCCGTCGCCTCCATCCGGGCCACCGCCGCCCGCGTCGCCGGGTCCACGTCCCCCTGCGCGTCGAAGGTCAGCTCCTGGTACGGTCCGACCCCGATCCCCGCTCCGCCGTCCGCCATGACGTCCCCCTTCCGCGCGAGCCGTGCCCCGGGTCGGTCGCAGCATCCCGCCGCCGGGCCACGACGGAAAGACCCGTGACGGGGGCATTCGCGGGCGGCTCACGGGTACAGCAGGTACTCCTCGCGCACCGCCGCGAACCGGGCCAGCCCCGCCGCCCAGTCGCCCACCACCTCCTCGACCCCCGCCCCCGCGTCCACCAGCGTCCGCACCCGGTCGGAACCGGTCAGCCGGTCGATCCAGTGGTCGGCCCGCCAGCCGAACCCGCTCCACACCCGCCGCGCCGTGACCAGCAGCCCGATCCCCGCCCGCACCGGGTCGAAGGCCTCCCGGTCGTGCACGATCAGCCGGACCCCGCCGCACACCTTCCCGGCGTGCTTGGAGAAGGACGGGGTGAACCAGGCCTCCCGGAACCACACCCCGGCCAGCCCCAGCCCGTTCGCCGCCTCCGCCCACCGCCGGTCGACGCCCTCCGCGCCGACCAGTTCGAACGGGGTGGTCGTACCCCGGCCCTCCGAGAGGGTGGTGCCCTCCAGCAGGCAGGTCCCGGCGTACGCGAGCGCCGTGTCGGGGGTGGGCACATTGGGGCTCGGCGGCACCCACGGCAGACCCGTCTCCCCGAAGAAGGAGCCCCGCCGCCACCCCTCCATGGCCACCGTCCGCAGCCGGGGCCCGGCGCTCCCCAGGAACTCGCCGTCGAACAGCAGGGCCAGCTCGGCCACCGTCATCCCGTGTGCGAGCGCGACCGGCTCCCGGCCCACGAAGCTCGCGTACGGCCGCTCCAGCACGGGCCCGGCGGCCCGCAGGCCGCCGACCGGGTTGGGCCGGTCCAGGACCACGACCGCCTTGCCGGCCAGCGCGGCCGCGCGCATGCAGTCGTAGAGGGTCCAGACGTAGGTGTAGAAGCGGGCGCCGACGTCCTGGACGTCGAAGACGAGCGTGTCGATCCCCGCCGCGGTGAAGAGGTCCGCGAGCTGCTTCCCGCTCTTGCCGTACGTGTCGTACACGGGCAGCCCCGTCGCCGGATCCCGCCCGGACCCCTCCGAGCCGCCCGCCTGCGCGGTCCCCCGGAAGCCGTGCTCCGGTCCGAACACCGCGACGAGGCCGGCCCGCCGGTCGGCGTGCATCACGTCGACGAGGTGGCGGGCGTCGGCGGTGATCCCCGTGGGGTTGGTGACCACCCCGACCCGCTGCCCGGCGAGCTCGGCGTACCCGTCGGCGGCCAGCCGCTCGAACCCGGTGCGCACCCGGCCGGGCGGCGGGGGCCCGGCGGGCCGTCCCGCCCCCACCGCGCTCGTGGCCCCGGCTGCCCCTGCCAGTCCCAGCAGCCCGCGTCGCGACACCGTCATCCCGCCATGCTGCGGCGCGGACCCCTTCCGCCCCGACATACCGACTGGTTAGTCTGCCCGGGATCCAGGACCGGGATCCGGTGGCCCGACGGGCCCGGGCCCGTCGGGCAGCAGCGGTGAAAGGTGATCCCCGTGAACGCGTACCAGGACCAGCGAGTCGTCGTCACCGGCGCGGGCGGCGGCATCGGCGCGGCCCTCGCCCGCCGCTTCGCCGCCGAGGGCGCCACCGTCGCCGTCAACGACCTCGACGCGGACCGGGCCGCCGCCGTGGCCGCCGCCATCGGCGCCCGCGCGGTCGCGGTCCCCGGCGACGCCTCGGAGGTCGTGGCGCAGGCGCGGGAGGCCCTCGGCGGGCGGGTGGACGTGTACTGCGCCAACGCCGGACTCGCCTCGGGCGGCGACGCCTTCGCGGAGGAGGCCGTCTGGGAGGCGGCCTGGGACGTCAACGTCATGGCCCACGTGCGCGCCGCCCGGGCCCTGCTGCCCGACTGGCTGGAGCGGGGCGAAGGGCGGTTCGTGTCCACCGTCTCGGCCGCCGGACTGCTCACGATGATCGGGGCGGCGCCGTACAGTGTCACCAAGCACGGTGCCCTCGCCTTCGCGGAGTGGCTCTCGCTGACCTATCGCCACCGGGGCGTGCGGGTCCACGCCGTCTGCCCGCAGGGCGTGCGCACCGACATGCTGACCGCCGCGGGCTCGGCGGGCGAACTCGTCCTGGCGCCGACCGCGATCGAGCCGGACGCGGTCGCGGAGGCATTGTTCGACGGCATGGAGAAGGGCCGGTTCTTGATCCTCCCGCACCCCGAGGTGGCGGACTACTACGCCGGGCGCGCGAGCGACCCCGAGCGGTGGCTGGGCGCGATGAACCACCTCCAGCGGAAATGGGAAACCTCGTGACGGACACCCCCGCCG